>JAIDFD010000203.1 GCA_029054485.1 Clostridia bacterium
TAACGCCGCAGGTTTTTACGTTTTTGTACTTGTTGTAAATGTACTCGGCGGCGTAATGGTTTTTTATAACCTTATCGTCTACAACGCCCATACCCGTTTCTTCAACAGCGAGTTTGGCTAGCGGTATGCGCGCATTGTTTGCCGCAGTTGCGCAAGCAAGAAAAATTTTGTCAACCTGCTCTTGCGTGTAAGTTGCAAAAATTTTCTGCGCCGCTTTTACCCTTGCAATTTCCTGCTCTACCTTTTCAACGGTATCGCAAATTCCGTAACTAAATTCAAATTCCATTACTTACTCCTGATAATGCTTTTACAATCCATAATATGTGAATTGAACGCCAAATTAATTAAATAATTTTATATCGATAAAAGTATAGCTATTTAAAAGGTCGTAAGTAAACTGATTTAGGGGCATTTTTTTAAATATTTTGTTTTTGTTACTTAATACAAAATTTGGTTAATTTAAAACATTTTCAAAGCAAAAAAATACGGCTGTTTTAAGCCGTATTCAATAGTTTTAAAAATTAAGTTTTCTTCTTGCGACCGCGATTCTCAACTTCTTATCGTCATCTGGCTTATGTTCGGGACGCTCTGCTTTATGCTCGGTTTTATATTCTACTTTTTCGGTTTTTTGATGTACAACAGCAACCGTTTCACCCGACTTAGCCGCATGATTTTCGACCTTGGTTTCCGTCTTCTTTTCGGGCTTTTCTTCAAACGTAGCCGTCTGAACGCGCGGTTCGGCTTCGGTCACGGCAATTTCGCTTTTACTCTCTTTATAAGCGACTGTTCTGTTTTCACGATATTTTCCGTCAACAGGATTTTTGATACTGCTCCTATCGTAAACCGCTCCGCTTCTGGGCTTGGTTTGAGGGATTTCCATTGTCGATGAGTATTTTGTATTATAGAAATACGATGGCGAAGCATCGATTTCGATATTCATGCCCTGTGACTGCAACATTCTTATATACGATACTGCGCAAGGATAAATACTTGTTCTGTCGCAACCGCGGCAAAAAGGCGCAAAAATTCCGCACAAATCAAAACCGCTGATTATACTGTTTTTATATTTGTCGGCATCTAAAAGCATTTGTATCTTTTCAAGATGCTCCTGATTAAGCTTGCTGGGCATTGTTTTAAGCAACTGCAAAGGTGCGTTATTATCCCACATAGATATTACTCCTATTAAACTCCCATATATTATACAATATACTTAAAAAAATTTCAAGCAATATAGCTAAATTTCTTCAACTGTTAGAGAGGAAAGTATTTCCTGATACTTTTCTTTTGTGAACGATATCGAGTCCGGCGAAGTAACTGCCGCTGTTCCGCCCGCAACGCCGCAACGCAAAATCTCTTCCATATTACCGCCTTTGACGAGAGCGTTTGTTGCCGCTGCAACCATTCCGTCGCCAGCGCCTATCGTTGAGTTCATTGCTACGTTTACTGACTTACAATGAAAACTTTTATTGCCGTCTGTAATAACCGCGCCCTGCTTGCCCAAAGATAAAAGCACATATTTTGCGCCGTTATCCAAAATTTCACGGCAGGCGGTAAGCATACCTTCTTTGCCTGTAATTTTTCGTTGTAAGGTGTTTTCCAATTCGCCTAAATTGGGCTTTACGAGGTCCACGCCGCATTTTAAAGCCTGCAAAAGCCTTTCACCCTCGCTGTCAACCACTTTAATAACCGACTGCGGTGCCGCGCACAAAACCTTAAAATAAAAGTCTGCTTCCATTCCCTTTGCAAGTCCGCCGGAAATCACGATAGCCTCGCTGTCAGCGGATAATTCCCTAATCAGGTTGACAAGTTCAATCTGCTTTTCATCGGGCACTTCCGAGCTGACGTCGTTCACTTCGGTAAGCATAGATTTTCTGTCAATTATTTTATAATTTTCGCGTACCCGCCCCTTATTCCATACAAATTTATAAGGTACGCCTTCGCGGTGCAATTCGTGTTCGAACTGACGGCTGTTTTCATCGTACATAAAGCCGGTTGCAAACACGCGCGACTCCAATCTGGCAAGTCCTATTGCAACGTTAATAGCTTTGCCCGTATAATAGGTGCTTTTGCTTATAATTTTGTTTGGTCTACCCACACTGAGCGTATCAACCTCCATATTGACATCGATACAGGGACTGGGACAAACGGTTAATATCATAATGTTTAAACCTTTAATCTTTGTTTTAAATAAAAAAACCGCTTCGAAATAAGCGGTTTTCGTATTTCTTACATTGAAATCATTTGCAGGGTTTCGTAAAGCTCGTAATTGAATTTCTTTTTCATGCTTACCGCTTCGATAATATCCATATCTATGATTTCGTTTTTGCGTATTCCAACCACTCTATTGCCTATGCCTTCATTCAAAAGGCGGACAGCTTTATTACCAAACTGCGCCGCGAGCATTCTGTCAGCCATAGACGGCGAGCCGCCGCGCTGGATATGTCCGATTGTAGTAGGACGTACCGAATACGTTGTGACCGACTGCAACTGTTTTGCAAATTCATCGGCAGTACAAACGCCTTCAGCCACAACAACAATGTTGGAATGTTTGCCGTTTGCGCGCGAACGGTTTATTCTCATAACAACATCGTCCAAATCGAAAACCACTTCGGGAACAACGATAATTTCCGCACCGCTTGCAATACCCGCAAACAAAGCTATGTCACCGCAACGCCTGCCCATAACTTCTACGACCGAAATTCTTTCGTGCGAAGTCATGGTATCGCGAAGTTTATTGATAACATCGATACAGGTATTCACCGCAGTATCGAAACCCAATGTATAGTCAGTATATTCTAGGTCATTGTCGATTGTGCCGGGAATACCTATCGTAGGTATACCGTACTCTTCGGAAAGGCACTTTGCGCCGCGGAACGAACCGTCGCCGCCGATTACCACAAGACCTTCTATGCCCCTTGCTTCCAAAGTTTTGACCGCTTTTTTCTGTCCCGCTTTGGTGAGCATTTCAAGACATCTTGCAGTACGCAATTTGGTACCGCCCCTTTGAACTATATCCGAAACAGAACGCATTTCCATAGAGACCATTTCATCATCGATAAGTCCCTGATAGCCGCGCTCGATACCGTATACCTCCATACCGTAGTAAAGCGCCGTACGGACGACCGCCCTTATACATGCGTTCATTCCGGGAGCATCGCCTCCACTGGTAAGCAAGCCTATTCTTTTCATAAAATCCTCCGCTTGATTCCGTTGTTCATATCTTTGCCCCCAATGCCGTTATGAACCTATTTCAACATTTCCAAAGTTAATTATAACAGAACCTTTTTAAAAATACAACAATTTTTAAAACTTTATTCAAGTTTTATCTACGTACTTTATATCCTCATTGGAAAGATAAGTAGACAGCTCGGCAAGTAAACCACGGCAGTAATTTACGCCGTTTATCTTATACTTCTTTTCACCGCGCACTATTTTACATAAAGTCCCGCCTTCGTAGTTGGTAAGCATATTGACGAATTCGTTAAAAGCCTCGTCATCAAGCTTACTTGCGTTGAGCCAAAGCACCGACTGTTCCCTCAACGCCTGCTGCGCGCCTGCTTCCGCAAGCCGCTCTTCTTCAACTGCGGCAAGACTGTCAATTATTATCGATGCGCCCTTTTCATCGTCCATATCCAGTTTGCCCTTGACAATAACAACTTTGTCCACTGCAATATCGGCTTTACACTTTTCATATGCGGCGGGAAAGCACACGCAATCCAACGAACCGTAAACGTCCTCTATAGTCAAAAAAGCCATATTTGTGCCTGTTCGCTTTGTCGTAGTACGCCTGTAAGAGGATATTATGCCTGCCATAGTAATACGCATACCGTCCTGAATACGGTTATAGGTGCGGTTTCCGTCCTCATCCTCGACATAATCTTCAAGATAGGAGCAGTCGAAAGTGCAGTCGGGGAAAGCGTGCATATACTTTTCAAACGGGTGCCCGCTGACATATACGCCGAGTACCTGCTTTTCCTTGGACAGCTTTTCGTTTAGCTCGTATTCGGGCACATCAGGATAATTTACTTCAAGTTTTTCTTCCTCAATAAAGTTTCCGAAAAGACTCATTTGCGCGCTGTCGCGCTCTTTACTGATTGCCTTTGCTCGTGCGCAAAGCTGTTCGTAGACGAGAGCGAGTTGCGAACGCTTAACGCCCATTTCGTCAAACGCGCCCGCATATATCAAGCCCTCTACGAGTCGCGAATTGAGCCAGTTTATACTGCGCGAAATAAAATCGGGAAAGTCTTTGAAATCGCCGTTTTTCGTACGCTCTTCTATAATTGCATCGATTGAGGTCTGACCCGTACCCTTCAATGCCGAAAGCCCGAAGCGCACACCGTTCTTTTCAACTGTAAATGCGGTTTTACTTTTATTAATATCGGGCGGATAAACCTTGTAGCCCTTCTCTTTAAGATAAATTACGTACTTTGTAATTTCGTCAATCTTATTAAGACGGTTATTTAAAAGCGCGCAAATAAACTCTTTGCAGTAATACTTTTTCAGCCAAGCGGTCTGATACGCCAAAACCGCATACGCCGCCGCGTGGGATTTGTTGAACGCATAGGATGCAAAGCCTTCCATATCGCCGAAAATCTTGTTTGCGACTTCGGCGGTTATGTTGTTGTTGACGCACCCTTTGATTTCCTTGCCGTTCGTTGTACTGACGCCGCCGTTGATAAATTTTTCCTTCTGCGCCATCAGCGTCTTTTTATCTTTTTTACCCATGGCTCGGCGTACTAAATCCGCTTCGCCGAGTGAAAATCCGGCTAAGTCCTGAAATATCTGCATTACCTGTTCCTGATAAACCGGTATGCCGTAAGTGACTTTTAATATCTTCTCTTCCTGCGGACAGTCGTAAGAAATAGGCTCTTGCCCGTGCTTTCTTTTACAGAAAGAATCGATAAATCTCATAGGTCCGGGGCGGTATAACGCAACGCCCGCGATTAAGTCTTCAAGGCAGTCGGGTTTCAGGGTTTTCATAAACCTCTTCATGCCGCCGGCTTCGAGCTGGAACACGCCGTCCGTATCCCCCTCGGAAACAAGCGCATACGCACCCTCGTCCGAATAACCTATTTTGTTGAAATCGACTTCAACTCCGAAGTCCTCTTTTACATAATCAACGCACTTTTTGATATCGGTCAACGTAACCAGCGCAAGGAAGTCCATTTTCAACATTCCGAGCGCCTCTATTTCCTTTGCAACGAACTGTGTGGTTATATCTTCGCCGTTTCTTGAAAGAGGAACGTTATCAGCAATTCTCTTCTGACATATTACAACGCCGGCGGCGTGCATACCCGTTTGTCTGGGCATACCTTCTACCTTTAATGCCATATCTATGACACGGCGAAGAGCATCGTCCGTTTCATAAATTTCGCAAAACTCGCTGTTTTTTGCCGCCTTTAATTCTTCGAGTTTCGATTCGAGGTCAGCCTTTTTATCCTCGTCTGTTTCTGCCTCAACTTTTTTGCGCGCACCTTCTATGCGACGTCCGAGAAGGTCGGTTATGGAAGTTTTGCCGTCCATTATTTTTGTCAGCCTGTCCGTTTCGGAATAGGGAACACGCATAACCCTGCCAACGTCTTTGATAGAGTTTTTCGCCGCCATAGTACCGAATGTTACTATCTGACAGACGTTTTCCACGCCGTATTTTCTGCGGACGTATTCTATGGTTTCTTCGCGCCTGTCGGTACAGAAGTCTATATCGAAGTCAGGCATGGAAACACGGTCAGGATTTAAAAATCTTTCAAACAGTAAATCGTATTGCAGAGGCTCGACATCGGTAATACCGATAGAATAAGCAACAATCGAACTTACGCCCGAACCGCGCCCTGGCCCTACCGGTATGCCCTGCTTTTTTGACCAGTTAATAAAATCCCACACAACCAAGTAATAGTCGGCGTAACCCATTCCGCAGATAATATTCAGTTCATACTCCGCACGGTCAAGTTCGCGTTGCGAAAGTTTGTCACCGTAACGGCATTTCAGACCTTCGGCAGTAAGTTTTTTTAGATACTCAACCGCAGTCGAGCCGTCCTCGGGCTCGTACATTGGAATTAACGTAGTATCCTTTATAGGGTAGCCGTTTTTAAGGTTGAACGCAGGCTCCGTTACCTTGTCGGCAATAACTCGGGTGTTTGAAATCGCTTTTGGCAGATTGGGAAAAAGCGCAGCCATTTCATCGCCCGTCTTGAAATAGAACTCATCGGTAGAAAATTTCATACGCTTGGGGTCGTCAAGCTGCTTTTTCATCTGTATACACATCAGAACGTCCTGCAACTGCGCATCGTCCTTTGAAAGATAGTGTACATCGTTTGTGGCAACCAACTCTACGCCGATTTCGTTAGCAAGCTTAACTAAAAGGGGTAAAACCCGCTTTTCTTCCTCAATGCCGTGGTCCTGAATTTCTATGTAAAAATCCTCTCCAAAGGTCGCCTTTAAATCCAGCGCCATTGCTTTTGCGCCGTCATAATCGCCTGCAAGCAATCTTCTTGGTATACCGCCCGCAAGACAAGCGGAAAGACAGATAACACCCTCGGAATGTTCTTTAAGAACCTTGTAATCTATTTTGGGTTTATAATAAAATCCGTCCACAAAAGCCATTGAGTCAAGCTGGACGAGATTAATATATCCCTTTTTGCTTTTTGCCAAAAGAATGAGATGTTCCGCCGTATTAGACGACTTGTCAGTCATATCTTTCGTCATATAAAATTCACAGCCGATTATGTACTTTAAGCCCGCAACTTCCGCTTTTTCGGCAAATTGCAACGTGCCGTACATATTGCCGTGATCGGTCATACAAACAGTATCTATTCCGTTCGCCTTGCAATACTGTATTAAGTTATCGATTTTGCACGCACCGTCCAGTAACGAATATTCGGTGTGCAGATGAAGATGTACGAAATCGGTCATATCCTACCTCAGTCCTTGTCCAGCGATTTTGCAAGTTCTAAAATTTTTCTCATTCTATGGTTAATACAGCTTTTTGAAATTGAAAGCCTGTCGGCAAGCTCCTGCATCGACGCATTTTTATCGGCAAGCCGCGCTTCGGCTACGTCAAACAGCAATTTATCAAGGCTCTGGAGCCCTACGGTACCTGCGATAATTTCTATCGCACGCACCTGATTTACGGAAGCCGTTACCGTTTTGTCTATATTTGAAACAGAGCAATTATTTACCCTGTTCGCGTTATTGGTTCTATCCTTCAACTCCACAAGTTTATTCAATTTGGCAAGACAGTCGTCTGCGGTTAAAACGTGCAGTAAATCTGAAATTACTTCCTTACTCTTAACGTAAACCACCGCGGAATCTTTACGTGCAACCAACTTTGCGAGAATCTCAAACGAACACAAAAGTTCGCAGAAATCACTTGCAACTATCTTATTGGAAAACACTATTTCAAAGTGATAGCCCGTACGGCTCAACGCTCCCTCTTCCGGAAGAGTACAACTTCCGCCCCCCAAAAATGCGCCTTTGATATAAGCCGCCTTGCAACAGTCCTTTTCGATAACCCTTTCACCGATTCCGAAAGTCAGATACCTCTCTTCTCCGTTGTATTTAACAATTCCAAGATCCGCAAGCAATTTTTCCGCCTGCTCGCCAAGGCACTCAAACGTCAGCTTGTCCCTGCCGCTTAAAATATCAAACTTCGCGCCGGTGACATTGAGATGCAGACCGAATTCTTCTTCAAGCAAGTCAGAAAAATACTCTGCAGTACCCTCGTTTTCGGTAATAATTTCAAACCCGAATTTGCCCTGTTTTGAAATCACGCTCCCGCTCGTCCTGATAAAAGCGGAAAGCGCGGCAAGTTTACAACACTTGTCGCCGAGCGGAATTTTTGTAATTTCGTTTTTGATTTCTTCGGTGAAATTTTGCATATTACAGGTTTTTTGCTTTATACTCGCTGAATCTGAATTTGGGCAGTCTGCCGTCGATGTTGTCAATCTGTTCCAAGGGAATACTTGCTTCCGCTAATATCTCTTCTGCGATTTTCATATCGCCAACTCTGGACGCGGAATGAGCATCCGAATCAATTACAAACCGAACTCCTGTAGAAGCCATAATATTCAGCTCCTCGGCGGAAACGTGCCGCTTTTTGGTGTTTATTTCAATATAAGTACCGTAATCACTGCAACATTTTGCAACTTCTTTCAGATCGCAAAAACATTTGTAATTGATATGAGTTAAAATATCTACTGGATTGTTTTTTACTACGTTTATATAGGTCTTTGTAGTGTTTACCACAACCTTGTCCGAAGGTTTTTTGCCCAACTTATACGCCATATAATTTTTCATCATTACGTTGCGCATATCATACCAGCTTTTAAACCTTAACACCTCGTGTATTCCGCAAAGATATATATCAAAGTATTTTAAGTCATTTACTGCCATATCCGTATCGCCGTCAACGGAAATGACGTTACTTTCCATACCCATCAAAACTTTAACACCCGTCAACTTTTCCGCTTCGGTAATTTCCGAGCGGAGGTCGGCGAGCTTTTTGGGTTTACGTCCGAAAATTAAATGGTTAAAGCCGTGGTCGGTAATAGCAATCTCTTTCAGCCCTTTTTCCTTGGCGGCAAGGGTGTTTTCAAGCACCGTATTTTTGCCGTGGGAATAAGGCGTATGCGTATGATAATCAGCCGAAAGTATCATTGAAATCTCCTATGTAAACAACTTCTTCTTCAAGTAAAATACCTGTTTTTTCAAGCACTCTGCGTTTAACTTCCTGTATAAGTTTATAAACGTCAGAAGAGCTGGTGCCAGTATTTATTATAAAGTTAGCGTGGTCACGGCTAACAGTCGCGCCACCGATTGACAAACCTTTAAGCCCTGCTTCGTCAATCAGCTTTCCCGCGCTTAAATCGCCTGAATTCTTAAAAACACAACCGCAACTTTTACCGATTGGCTGTATTCTTCTTTTTTTAAGATAGTATTCGGTATCTGCGGCAATTTCATCCGAAGATTTAGGCGTAAAATTGAGTTCTGCCGCCAAAATAAGACAATCTATGTCACGCATAATACTGTGTTTATTGCCAAAAAGACAGCTTTTATTTGTCAAAGTCTTAAATTCGCCGTCATAAATCAAAACGCTTTTAACGTTTTCGCAGATATACTTTCCGCCCGCTCCACCGTTCATATAGACAAGTCCGCCTAACGATGCGGGAATTCCGACAAGATATTCAAGCCCGCCGAAGCCGTGCGTTTTGCAATATTGCAAAATTCGGGCAACAGTTGTACCTGCGTAGCACAAAAAGCTATTCTGCGAAACACGCTCTATTTTGCGCAGATTTTTTGTGTCGATTACTTCACCGTCAAATCCGCTGTCTGCGGCTAAAATATTTGAGCCGTTGCCGACCGTGACATACTTTTTTCCGCTTTGTTTAAAAAAGTCGTAAACAGCCGCCGCCTGTTCAAGCGTTTCGGGATAGTAA
>JAIDFD010000204.1 GCA_029054485.1 Clostridia bacterium
GAGTGGAGTATTTGAAGCTTTTTGAAACCTTGCGAAAAAATATTCCCGAAATCGCTATCCGCTCTACATTCATAACCGGATTTCCAATGGAAACCGAGGAAGAGGTGGAAAATCTTTGCGGGTTCTTACGCGAGGCGCAACTGGAAAACTGTGGATTTTTCGCCTATTCGAGAGAGCCTGATACGGCGGCTTATAAGTTGAAAGGTCAGCTTAGCTACGCGGAAAAGCACAAGCGGGTGAAAAAACTTTATGCGGTGCAAAGACAGATTTCGGCGGACAAGCTTAAAAAGCGCGTTGGCACAACCTTGAAAGTTTTGTGCGATGGAATAGACTACGACAAAAATTGCTTTGTAGGCAGAGCGTATTTCAGTGCGCCGGATATAGACGGGAAGGTGTACTTCAACGCGGGCAACGCCGTGCAGGGCGAGTATTACAACGTTAAAATCGAAAAGAGCGACAGCTACGATTTGTACGGCAAAACGGAGGACTTTGAATTATGAGCGAACAAGATAACAGTAACGGCAAGTTTTATAAATTCGCAGCTGGTAAAGGCGTAATGAATTTGCCCAACAAACTCACGATAAGCCGCGTAGCGTTGATTCCCGTGTTTATTCTGTTTTTTTATCTCAATTTTACCGCGCACTATTTTGTCGCACTCGGAGTGTTCGCCATTGCGGGGATTACAGACGCGCTTGACGGTTATATCGCGCGTAAATATAAACTTGTTACCAACCTTGGCAAATTCCTTGATCCCATTGCCGATAAAGTTCTTGTCCTTTCGGGCTTTGTTGTCTTTTTAACCGTACCTTCTATATTTACGGCAAATTTAGGTGACTGGGCATTGATTGTCGCCGGGTGCGGAGTTGCTTTGATTCTTGCCCGCGAAATTATCGTAAGCGGTTTCAGAATGGTTGCGGCGAGCGCGGATATAGTTATAGCCGCGGACAAGGTGGGCAAGTACAAGACTGTTACACAGGATATTTGCATAGTCGTGCTGTTAATCGGCGCGGGCGTTGCCGAGCTTATAGATCATTTGGCTGTGCAAATCGTAAATTATGTAGGACTTGCGCTGTTCGCGTTGTCGGTTATTCTTACAGTGATTTCGGGAATTAACTATATAGTTAAAAACGCGGCAGTATTAAAGCAATGAAAATGCAAAAATGTTGCCTGATTGTATTGAGAAATAAAAAGTTTAACTGTTTTGAAAACGTAACGCATATTTCCGATACAATGGCGGGTTACGGCTATTACTTTGATAAAATTTCATTCGTTAATTTCAGTGATTCAAAGGAAATTATCCGAGCTGTAGAGGACAGTAAGAATAACTACGAAAATATTATTATTTACTGCCCTAAGGCAATGGAAAATACTTTAAAAAGCTATATCGCAAAAATTTACGGCGGACAGTTTGACGAGTTGGGAATTTTGCAGTTGCAAAATTCAAGCGTATTTATGTTTTATTACGACAGCGAAAACAGGCTGTACCTAAAAGACGTTAAAAAAATTCTTGATAAAAAATACGCAATAAAGTTTGATATGCTATATATAAAAAC
>JAIDFD010000205.1 GCA_029054485.1 Clostridia bacterium
GCGGCGATACCGCAGAACGTGGAAGAGAGTACGCAAAGCTCGCCCGCGCAGTATCCGTCCGATGCGGTGATTACGACTACTACAACAGTTGACACCACAAAGGCGAAGCCCGTTGCGCGCAACCGCAACGAGGACAGTAATTTCGATATAGACGGCTTTTACGACAACGCAGACTTTTAATGAAACTTAAAATTGGGGCGGCGCGGACATTTTGTCCGCGCCGCCTTTAATGCTTGGCGGTTAAATTTTTGCGCAGTCGGTTAAAACAGTTGAAATTATTTAAAATATGGTTTATAATATTGAAAGTACGCAAGTTATTGCTTACACGACTAATTTAAAAGGTTTTACATTAATGAAACTCAACGTAAACAACCTTGAAGGTAACGAAATAGCCGATGACTATTCAAGACAAGCGGCGACCCGCGGAAGGTGGGGCGAAACCTGGGACGTTTTTAAGTCTAATTTCGGCAAAATCGTTCTTATCAATATTATCATTCTGATAACCTTTGCACCCGCCATTGCAATAATGGTTTTCCGCTCAATGTACATTGCCAACCTCGGCGCAATGTATCCTTTCAACGCAAATACGGGTATCGGTTATCCCTATTATCCCGACGTGCAGGGGCTTGCGGAAAATATACATCTGACCGCTGATCTGCTGTTTTATTCGCTCTTGGTGGTTGCGGGATTTATCGCGGCTATAGGACTTTCGGGCGGGGCGTATTCTATTAAAAAGATGTTGGGCACGCACGGTAAGTTTTCGATTAAAGGCTTTTTCCACGGCGTAAAGGTTTGCTATTTCAACACCGTTCTTCCGCTTACGATATTTATGGTTTTCCTTGTGGGAACTATGCTTTTAGGCGACTGGAAGGACTACGTCATAGCTATCGGCGAGTCGCGCCACGGTCCGCTTACGGCTTATTCGTTTGCAATCATAGCAACAATTCTCGTTGGAATTTATTGCGCCTGGGTGTTTGTAGTGGGCGTAAGTTACAGGGTCAAAATCGCGCAGGTGTTCAAAAACGCGTTCGTGCTTTTGATTGGAAGTCCCCTGCAAACGGTATTTTTTGCCGCGTTTTCTATGATTCCCGTATGGCTGTTCATTATAGGTTCTGCGGTTTCGATTGTAAAAATAATTTCGTATATAGTATTCATTTTCCTCGGCTTCTCGTTTATGCTTCTCGTCTGGCTGAGCTTCACTCAGTGGGTGCTTGATTTGTACGTTACTCCCAATATAAAGGCGGCTCAGGAAGAAGCGAAAGCCAACCTTTCTCCCAAGGAACTTGCGGCGCAAAAGCAGGAAGAGGACAAGCGTACGGCAATGGAGCTTCTTGCCGCGGGTAAGAGCGAGCTTATCGGAAAACCCATTAAGCCTATTTCCGAAGAAAACGCGATTTGCGCGATTTCCGGCGCGTTCACGCGCGAGTCGATAGGCAAGGTTTCGTCCGAACGAGAAAAACTTAAAAACGAAGTTTTATCCTACGAGCAGGAGCATATGTCCGACCCCGTTTACGCGGAGTACAATAAACTTTTCGCCGAGCGTGAAAAGGCGTTGAAGAGCGAGAGCAAAAAAGGCAAAAAGAAGAAGCTGTCGGCTGACAACCTTCTTAAAAAATAGGAATAAAAAATGGCAAATTCTTACTCTGCACTCGGCAGATGGTTTGAATATCTGAACGAAGACTGCGGCTATGAACAATGGTCGCAGTATTTAATTGAACGGCTTAAAAATCTGGGCGCAGGACCGCGCGGAGTGGATATAGGCTGCGGAAACGGCTATTTCACGCGCGCGCTTATTAAGGCGGGTTACTCCGCAGTCGGGGTGGATATTTCGCCGCAGATGCTGGACAAGGCGCAGCAACTTTCTCTTAAAGAAGGGGTGCGCGCTGAATTTTTACTCAGCGATATTACCAAACTAAAATTGAATTTCAAAGCGGATTTTGCCGTGGCGGTAAACGATTGCCTTAACTACGTTTCAAAGGACAAAATCAAAACCGCCTTTTCACGCGTTTATTCCTGCCTTAAAAAGGGCGGCGTCTTTATATTCGATATAAGTTCGCCCAACAAGCTGAAAAATATAATAGGTAACAACCTGTTCGCCGAGGACAACGATGATTTGACTTATCTCTGGTTTAACAAGTTGGACGGCGACAGGGTTGTTATGGACCTTACCTTTTTTGAAAGGCAGGGCGAAAAGTATTTAAGAAGCGATGAGCGGCATATCCAGTATATCCACGAAGAGGACGGGATTTGCGCTGCGCTTAAAGAGGTCGGCTTTGCCGTGCGAACGGAAGGACACCTCGGCAAAGACAAAACGGAGAGGATAAATTTTATCTGTACACGGCTATGAACAAATTATACAAGGCTTTGATATTCGACAGGGAGGTTTCGCTTTCGGTACTCGAAACGACCGGTTTGGTGAACGATGCTATTAAAATCCACGGTTTGGACGAAAGCTCCGCTAAAACTCTGGGCAGTATGCTGACCTGCGCCGCCTATATGGCGGGTTGCCTTAAAAGCGAAAAGGGCGCGGTATCGTTGACGGTGAAGGCGGACGGAGACGCGGGAACGGTGAGCGTTTCGGGCGACGTTAACGGACATATACGCGGCTATATAGACGGGGCTTGCCACGGCAGGCTGAACGGGGGCTATCTTACGGTCGTCAAGGACGACGGCTTTTACCGCCCGTTTGTGGGAACCTGCGAGCTTGTCGACAACGACGTTTCGCAAAACCTTATGCAGTACTTTGACAAGAGCGAGCAAATTCCGACTGCGGTTGCCATAGGCGTAAAGTGCAGGGACGGAAAGTGTGTTGCCGCGGGCGGAGTGGTTATGCAACTTTTGCCGGGCACAAAGCAGGAAAATATGGACGCGGCGGAAGAAGCAATGCAAAACTTCGTAAGCGTTGCGGACGTAATTGAAAGGTGCGGCGCGGACGGCATTGTCAACGAAATTTTAAAAGACGCTTTAAAAGACGAAAAAATTTATCAGACTTTTCCCGAATATAAGTGCAACTGCTCGCGTAAAAAAATAGAGGGCGTGATTTTATCCCTCGGCAAAGCCGAAGCTTTGCAAATAATCGAGGACGAGGGGCAGATAAAAGTACACTGCCATTATTGCAACTCCGACCACGTTTTTTCGGGCGCGGACGTAGATAAACTTTTTAAATAAATAATGAAAAAAACTATCGGTATCGATTTATCAAGCGACAGACTTATAGGTCTTGCCGCCGATATGGTCGAAGAACACAACTATATAGGCGCGCTGAAAATGCTGAACAAGAACGCGGAATTGCATTGCAACGACGCGGATTCTTATATGCTGTATGCTGAAATTTACGATGATATCGAGCTGTACGAAAAGAGCGTGAACAGCTGGTTCAAGTTTATCGACTGCGCCGAAGAGAGCGAACTTGCCGAAGCGTATGAGGGACTTGCCGTAGCTTTTATGAATTTGGGCAACGAGCATTTTTCCGCATACTATTACAATAAACTTTTAATCGACACCGATGACTTGGACGCGGAGGCGCGGGGCGAGATAATTTCGTCCTTTTTAAGCCGAGACGAAAATCCGCTGAAATTTGTTTATCCCCCCAAGCTTGCGGACTACTCGGACGTGATTTCAAACGGCATTGCGCAGATGAAGCAGGGCGAGTACGAAAAAGCGGTTGAAGAGTTTGAAAAGGTGGACGAGGAAAATGACAGCTACCGCTCGGCCCGCAACTATATTGCAATGTGCAATATAATCTGCGACAAGTG
Source organism: Clostridia bacterium (assembly GCA_029054485.1). Taxonomy (GTDB): domain Bacteria; phylum Bacillota; class Clostridia; order Christensenellales; family Borkfalkiaceae; genus Coproplasma. The sequence continues at coordinate 3,756 of JAIDFD010000205.1, forward strand.
CGATGAGGCGGAGGCGGAGTGCCTTGCCATTTTGAACAAATACCCCGACAATGTGCAGGCGCTGACAACGCTTGCCGCGGTCAAGACCGAACAGAAAAAGAGCGAAGAGAGCAGACTCCTCGCGCAAAAGCTTTTGTCTTTGGACGTGACTGCAACCGATGATATTTATAAAATTGCAACAGTCTGTTGCGAAAACAAGATGCACGAAGAAGCGTATAAGCTTTTCTGCAAACTTGAACAGGAGCTTTTTTACGACAGCTCGGTAATATATTTCAAGGCGGTTTCCGCTTACAACTGCGGCAAATACGATGAGTGTTTCGCTGCATTTGACAAGCTTTTGACAGTGTATCCCGAGTCGGTTACTGCGCGTTATTTTTACGAAGCGGCGCGTGAGGGCGTGGACGGCGGCGAAGTCGGAGAGCTGAGCTATTTTTACCGCCTGCCGCAGGAGCAGCGCGAAAACGGGCTTAAAATGCTTGCCGCCTTTTCAAAGCTTTCCAAGACTGAGGCGAAAAAGCTTTTCAGCATATTAGATTTATCGGATTGCGTGCGCTGGTGCTTTGACGAAACGGACTTATCTTCGGGCGAGCTTCAATACCTTGCCGCCGAGTGTGCCGTCAAAGCGGGTCTCGACGGGATTTTATGCGATTTGTTATTGAACGCTTTTTTGCCCGACGCGCTCAAAGTTCATATCCTTACCCTTATCGGCGAGCGCAACGAGGACAACGCTTTCGGCGTTGTAATCTGCAATCTCTACAAAAGGGTGGTGTTCCGCCCCCTGCAATTAGGGCGCACTAAACGCACTCCGTTTATCGAGGCTTACGCAAGCCTTTCGGCGCACTTTGCGATAATAGACAGCGACTACGGCGAAGCCTTTGCAAAAGCGGCGGAAGAAATTTATCTGAAGCTTCAGGAAGAAGGCAGACTTACGGCGGTCGATATGAAAGCGCTGTCAGCGGCGATTTACTTTAAGTCGGGAATAACCGAGGCTAATATCACGCGCAAAAACCTTTGCGACTTTTTTGAAACCACAGAAGATAAAATTATTTCAATTTTGGGTGAATTATGAAACTTTACGATTTTGACGGAATGTTTGATGAAAAACTTGCCGACTATCTGAAAAAGAACTCGGGCAAGCACAAAGAGAGCGAGTGGGAGGACATAATCCCCGCGCTCTACAAAAAATTCGGCGATACCTTTATAAAATCCGTCGGCGACACTCCCAACGGGTTTTATGCCAAAATGACCGATGGCGAGCTTGTCAAAGCTCTTTCAACCCATTTGAAGCAGGGCGTACCCGTATCCGAGTTCTTGTGCAACGCAATTGAGAGCAGAAACGCGGTTAAGCTTTTACTTCCTCTTTTGGACGGAAGCGAAGGGGAGCGCGACTACGCTATTAATTTAATAGGCGCGGATAAAGATGCTATCGGCAAATATTTTGAAATGTTGCTCGATGAAAACAGCTCGGAAGATTTAAAAAACAGGTGCGTAGATTACATAAAGGAAAACGCCGACCTCGTTTTAGAGCGTGCGGTTGAAAACTATAATAAAAACCGCGAGCGCGAGTATATGCTTGAAATTATGTCGCGTTGTAAGGTGCGTTCGGACAAGGTGTTCGATATTCTTTTAAAGGAATTTCGCACCGACCCCGAAAATCTGCCGATGCACGCTAGCTATCTTGCCGCCTACGGCGACGAGCGCGCGCTTGAATATCTACTCGATAAAATAGACGAAGAGGGGATAACCTTTATCGAGTATCAGGAGCTTAAATTCGCAATCGAGGCACTCGGCGGCGAGTATACGAAAAAACGCGATTTTTCAAACGACCCCTATTTTCAACTGATAAAATCGGGCGGCGGCGATATTTTCGGCGGGATTAAAAATTAAATAAAAAAGGCGCGGAACTGAAA
>JAIDFD010000206.1 GCA_029054485.1 Clostridia bacterium
CCCAACATTATTGCGGACGATGTTCCCATTGGCAAGGACGATAGCGAAAACGTGCAGGGAAAAGTCTTTCTCGAAGCGAATGAAAAGACCTTTGAAGTACCCTATCATCTTGACATACTCGAAAGTCTTGGCGGTATTGATTTAGACGCCGCACGCAGAACGAGCGGCAACGGATTTTATTACCTTATAGGCGATGTTGCAAGGCTTCATTCCGCGGTGCTTGCGTATGCGCGCGACTTTATGATTAACAAGGGCTTTACCTATTGCATACCGCCCTATATGATAAGAAGCTCGGTTGTTTCGGGCGTTATGTCCTTTGAAGAAATGGACGGAATGATGTATAAAATAGAGGGCGAGGATTTGTACCTTATCGGAACTTCCGAACACTCTATGATAGGCTCGTTTATGGGCGAAATTCTGCCTGAACAACAACTTCCCAAAACGCTGACTTCGTATTCGCCTTGCTTCCGTAAGGAAAAGGGCGCGCACGGCTTGGAAGAAAGGGGAATTTACCGTATCCACCAGTTTGAAAAGCAGGAAATGATAGTAATCTGCAAACCCGAAGAGAGCGATTTTTGGTACGAAAAGCTTTGGAACTACACCGTAGAACTCTTCGTATCTATGCAGATTCCCGTGAGACAGCTTATATGCTGTTCGGGCGATTTGGCAGATCTCAAATATAAGAGTTGCGACATAGAGGCGTGGAGCCCCAGGCAGAAAAAGTATTTTGAAGTGGGCAGTTGCTCAAACCTCACAGACGCACAGGCAAGAAGGCTTGGAATAAGATACAAAAATTCAAAGACCGGCAAAAACGAGTATGCGCACACTCTGAACAACACGGTAGTCGCTCCGCCCAGAATGATGATTGCATTCCTTGAAAATCATTTACAAGCGGACGGAAGCGTGTTTATTCCCGAGGTGCTTCGTCCCTATATGGGCGGCAAGGAAAAACTTGTTCCCGTTTCAAAAAAATAAAACAAGTAAAAAGGACGCGTTTTACGCGTCCTTAATTTTAAGTATTTTTTTGTACCTTTTGCTTGTTAAGCCGGAAATTTTGAAACCTTTATTACGTATTTTTGTAAGCTTTCCGCCGCCGAACCGCTTATCCAGCGCGAGGTATAAAACAATTTCGTCTTTAAGATTTTTGTCAAATTCCAAAAGCTTGTCAGCCGTAATTTTTCCCTCGCGTATCGATATAAGCGCGCAGGCGTAAAACAGCAGCAGTCTTTCCAAAATTAATTCAAAAACGAAAGCGTAAGCTTCCTTTGAAAGTTTTGCCTTAATACGTTTGAATTCATAGCAGGTGTCAATCAGGTGCTTTTCTTCCGAGTCAAAGTCGCAGCGGACTGACGAAAAGATAAAGGGAGCATATTCAAAATACGCAACCGTTTTGGCATTGAACGCGGCAAACGCGCAAAAAGCAAAGCAATCGTTTTTGTCGGCAACGCCCTTAAAAAGCGAGCATTTAAAAGCGCTTCCGCCGTTAAAACGGATTACGTCCTGCGTTGCGGATTCCAGCGCGTCCAAAAAGGGTTGCACGTCCTTGAACAAAAAGGTACGGTTTTCAACTATTATATATTTGCCTTTGGCTTGTTTTACGGCGGCAGGGATATTGCCGTCGGCGTAAATCAATTCGACTCCGCTGTACAGCGTATCACTGCGGCCGCCGTCCGATTGACCGAATACGACAATAGTCAGCAATTTTTTCATATAAAAATTATATTATAAACGCTTATATTTGTCAAGGGCGTTAGACTGGTTGATATTTCCGCCGTAAAATGATATAATATACCCGAAAGAGTTATGAGTCTTGTATTTTTTGATATAGAGTGCGCAAGCGTAAGAAAAACGGTTGCCAAAATATGTGTTTTCGGCTATGTTGTCTGCGATGAAAACTTCAATATCCTCAAAAAAGAGGATATTCTTATCAACCCGCGCGGCGAATTTCATTTGACCGACAGAAAGGGCGATAAAGGAATAGTTTTGCCCTATTCTTACGAGGAGTTTAAAAAGTATCCCGCATTTCCCAAAGTGTACGGTTACATAAAAGAACTGTTGGAGGACAAGGACAATATTATTCTCGGACATGCAACAATGAACGACGTAAAGTATTTAAACCTCGAAACAAAGCGGTTCCGCTTGCCGTCGTTCAGATTTTCCTTTTCCGACAGTCAGCTCATTTATATGACCTATATTTCTGATTACTCGCACCAGTTCGGTTTGGAGCATATCGCAAACGATTTGGGAGTGGATTTTGTTCCGCACCGCGCCGCCGACGACGCTTACGCTACAATGCGCGTGGTCGAGGCAATGTGCAAGGCGAAGGGCTGCGGTTACAGTGAGCTTGTAAAGCAGTTGCGCGTAACAGAGGGCAGAATAAGCAACTATCAGATACACGCGCCTACTTCGCATGGCTTTAAAGCGCACCACGCTAAAATCAATGAATTAAAGCAACAGCGTGCAAAAACCCGCACGAAGTTTGCAAATTACATAACGAGAAAACGCCCTTTTTCGGGCGGAAAATTTGCTGGCAAAACATTCACTTTTGCGCGCGAAATTGAGGACGATTTGCCGCTTGCGGAAAGTATGGCGGACGCAGTTTTTAAAAGCGGCGGCAACTATTCTTTCCACGTTACAAAAAGCGATTTTTATGTGACTTTCCAAGGCGATGATTCGCCGAGGTCGCAAAACGCGCAAAAACTGAAAGGGGTTACGGTTTTGGACGTTGCGGGCTTTAAGGAGCTTCTAAATGGTTGATCTTCCGCAAGAGTTCCTTGAAAGAATGAAATCCGAAGTGGCGGATTTTAACGGCTTTTTAAAAAGCTATTTATCGCCGCCCGAAAAAGCAATCCGCGTAAACACCCTTAAAATTCCGGTAGAGGAATTTAAAAAGATTTCGCCGTTTGACTTGGAGCCCGTACCTTGGGAAAGCTCGGCTTTCTATGTTTCGGGTGAAGGACTTGGAAAAACAGTTCACCATGCGGCGGGGCTTTACTATGTGCAGGAGCCGTCCGCGGCGGTTGCCGCCCCTAAGCTTGAAGTTAAGCACGGCGAGCGCGTCCTCGATTTATGTTCCGCGCCGGGCGGCAAGGGCACTCAGCTTGCGCAGTATCTCAACGGCGGGGGAATAATTTTTTTAAACGAAATAAATTTTTCACGCGCCAAAATTCTTTGCTCTAACGCCGAGCGAATGGGAATAAAAAACGCGGTCATAACCTGCGCCGCCCCGCGGAGCTTAGCGGAAAATTTTGAAGAATACTTTGATAAAATTCTCGTGGACGCGCCATGTTCGGGCGAGGGTATGTTTAAAAAGGAAGAGGCGGCTATTCCCGAGTGGAGCCTTGAAAACGTTGAAAAATGCGCCGCCCGGCAAAAGGATATTTTGGATTGCGCGTACCTAATGCTGAAAGGCGGCGGCAGACTTGTTTACTCAACCTGCACGTTCGCCCGCGATGAGGACGAGGGGCAGGTTGAAAAATTCTTATCCGCGCATCCCGATTGCCGTTTAATAGAAATGCATAAGCTTTTGCCGCACGAAATCCGCGGTGAGGGACACTTTGTTGCGGTGATTGAAAAGGACGGCAAAACGCGTAGAGATTTACCATTGCTTACGCCTTTTGTCAAAGATAAAAAGTTTGTTTCGCTTTACAGGGAATGGGAGAGGTCAACGCTTTCGGTAAATTTTGAAAACCTGTACGCAGTCGGCGATACTCTGTATTCATTGCCGAACGAAATGCCAAAAACTTCCGTGCAGACATTGCGCGCGGGCGTTAGGTTGGGCGAGTTTGTAAACGGCAGGTTTAACCCCTCACATTCGCTTGCTATGTGTCTAAAAAAGGGCGAGGCGGACTTTATAGAGCTGGACGAGCCGACCGCGATAAAATATTTGCGCGGACAGATTTTTGACTGCGACCAAAATTTAAAGGGCTGGAAGATAGCGGCTTTTTGCGGTTTTCCGTTGGGCTGGTGCAAAGCTTCGGGCGGAGTTGCAAAAAACCACTTACCAAAAGGAATAAGAATATAAAAAAACCTATGCGGATAACCGCATAGGTTTTTTGTTATATTGTTTTATTCTTCATCGGGCTTTTCGGGCTCGCTTTCAGTTTGTTCAGCAGGTTCAACCTGTTCAACCGTCTCTTCGGGTTGAGCCGTTTCATCGGGTTCGGAAACCTCTTCAACGCTTTCGGCAGGCTCGGCGGGTTCAACAGGTTCAGCTGTTTCTTCCGTAACCTCGGGTTCGGGCTCGCCGATTTCTTCCGCAGGTTCTTCAACCTCTTCGCTTTCGGCGGTCTGCTTTCTTACAAAGCGGTTGCGCTTATTCGTGTTATAGTTGTTTTTGCCCATCGTCTTGCTCTGCTTTGACTTCTTAACCATATCTTTGATAAGAATAGAGAGGATAGCGAACAGAAGCGCAACTACGAGAACGATTGAAGATACAAGCAACCATACCGAAGTGTTGTCGCCATCGTCCGAGCTGTCGGTCGTATCATCGTCTTCGGTGTCAACAGCAAACGACTGGTCGATTGTTGCGTAGTCCGTAAAGATAACGTAGCTGTTGCCGTTCTTAATGCTCAGGTATGCAAGCGATTCGGTAGAGTAGGTTGTGTAATCATAGTCATAACCCGTTTCGTTGTCCTCGGCTACGTCCGCATTGAAGGGAACGTAGTTAGCCGAGTCATACAGGCTGAACGTGTAGTAGTGGGCGGTGTAGTTGCTGAGAATGGGGTACTCGGCAAGGGCGCTTTCGGAAATCTTACCGTCCTTGATATAGCCCTCTACAAGGTTTTTGTAATAATCGATATTCTCTCCCGAAGTCGGAATGTTAACCAACTGGTTATTATCGGCAAGGATATTCTTATACGCATCGATAATATCGCTTTCGTATTTATCGATTACCGAACTGTCGGAAATGGAGTAGTAGCTGTAATCGAACAGCACTGCGCCGCCTTCCTCGTTGCCCTCGGTGGCAGTCGCTTCACGCTGACCGCTCCAAAGTTCAAGGCGGTAGTTTTTGCTATCACTGCCAGCGCTGATTACAAAGTTAACGGTAATCCAATTATTCGCAACGGCGGGGTCATTGCCATCGATAATCACAAGATACTTTTCGTCCAAGTCGGTGTAATCGTATCTTGCAAGGCTTATATCGAAGGGGGTAACCTTTGAGGTTGCCACGCTTTCAACTATATAATAGTATTCGCCGTTGATGCACTCGTAAACTGCGGTGTTGCCGTTTTTGGTTACAAGCTTGTGGTCTGCAACAGTCGTGTGGTTTGCATCCTTGTAATAAGTTTCGCCATCGACAACGTCTTCAAAGCTTACCTGTTCGCCGCCATAAGTGTAGTAGGACTGTTGTTCGTCTTTATAAACCTTTGTGTAGTTCCAGGTGTTAGCGTACAGCTTGCCGTCCTTGTCCTCGTAAAGACCGTCGTCGCGGAGTGTATAGATAATGTGACTCTTGTGTTCTGCTCTGTCCCAATCCTCATCGTATTCTTCATCGAGGACGTTGCCTTCGTTGTCGTAGTAGAAGGTGTAGTCGGGAGCGGTGAACGAAAGCACGTCTTTCGTTTCAGAATCGGTGTCAATGAGATAGATATAAGCGATAGCGTTTGCCGAAACTTTGACTTTTACGCTAACGGTCGTGTAGCTGTTTGCCGAAAGAGAAGCCGTTTCACCGATAAATCCGTAGTTCAAAACGGTTTTGAGTGAGTAGTAGGTTGTATTTTCGTCAAACTCGGTGCCTTGTGCCGAAACGTATTGTTTCGTTTCTTCATCGTAGATAAGATAATTCTGATAGGTGTCCTCGGTCGCTTCTTTGGTCGAAACATAGTAATCTCTGAGAGTGTTTACGATAATGAGCGGTTGAACGGAGGAGGAGCCGAAAATATTACTCCAGGCTACCGTTGCATCAACAGAGCTTGCGTTAAGACTGAACGCGGAAAGAAGGGTGGAATACCAATCGCTTTCTTTGTAATTTTCAAAATATTCTTTATTGATAAGACCTGCATTGGCGTTGGTATTTTTGTCATCGTAAGGAGGGGTAAGACCGCCGTTGTTGACTATATACGAGCTTCCGCCGTTCGCGCCCGTGTAGCTTGCAGGGTTAACTATACCCGTCTTAATATCGTTAGACTGCGCGCCGTAAACCGAGTCGAATTCCGCTGTCGTGTTCTCGGATTCTTTGGTGAGGGTCAAGGTTGCGGAATATGTGCCGCTGCCTGTATAACCGAAGGTATCTTCATCGACGGTCAGCGTCTGCATATTAGCAACCGCAAGCCAACCTGCCTTATAGCTGTCGACGGAAGTATCCTTAATAGTCGTATTGCCGTAGTTGATATCAACGTTAACGGTTTTTTCCGAGTCGGTATCGTTCTCCAAGAAGATAAAGCACTGTACCCAGCCGTTGTAAATATCTTCTTCATCGCCGATTTCTGTTTTGACGTTCGTGGTATCAACCGTAATAGAGTTGCTCGTGTCCTCATCGTCCGCATCGTATACGGTAACGGTTGCCGCGGCGTAGCCCTTCAAATCTGAGGTTTTAACCCAGAACGATACAATCTGATAACCGTTATCGGCTATATTGATTTCAAAAGACGCTTTGTAAGACGCGCCGTAAGCCGAAAGCATAACCAAAACGTCCGTATTTGCATTATATTTGGGAAGAGAAGTTAAGCTTTCAAGCGCTTCGTTTAAAATGTCGTTGTAGGCAAAGCCCGAAACGTTTATGGAGTTGCCGCTGAATTTTGCAAGCAAGTCCGATGAAGTGTTAAGCGCGGGGAAGTCCTTGGGGAGCTTAGCGTCTCCGATGTCGTTGGCTGAAGTAAAGCCCACAAGATTGACGGGGTTGCTGTCTGACGAAACGTAGTTGTCATCGTCTACGGTAAGTCCCGCAGTCATACCGGTAAATTTAACGGGGGTATATTCGTCTTGCGATGCCAAATCCAGAAGGAAGTGGAAGTATTCGGAATAACGCTCGTCCTTTACCTCGCCGTTACGGCTATACGTGTCAACTTCAAAGACCTTTTCGCTTTCATCGCTCAAAAGGTCGCAACTTGCAACCTTAACGCCGCCCTCCGTATAGGTGCTTTCGTCAAGGTCTGTATATTTGGTAACTACTACGTCATCGAAGAAAGCGTAGCCTTCAACGTTGTATTTGTCGCCCAAGCCCATTTTTAGGGTGACGGTGGTGGAAGCAAAGTCGCACGCGTTTACATAGACGGTGTACTGAATCCATCCGTTGTTCGTGTTCAACGCTTCGTTGTTTTTAATCAGCTTTTCGGTGTTGATGTCGGTTATCGTAAGGTCGCCCAAAGAAGTTGAGCCGACAGTGTGGGTTACGCCGATATACGCGCCCCTGTCCTGCGAAACGGGCGTGCCGTTCTGCGCGGAAAGGTTAGCGGTCTTTACCCAGACCGAAATTTCAGCCGCCGTATTCGCGGGCAGTTCTACGCTTACGGAAGAGTAGTTCTGCTTGTTGCCGTTGTGGTCGGTGGCGTAGTTGTGAAGCATAAGGATATGCGAAATAGGCTCTTTGAAATCTTTGTCAAGGAAGTAGTCGCCGTCCTCGTTTTCGTAAACGGGAACCTCCTCGCCGTTGACCGTACAAACAAGCTCGTCCTTGTCGTTTTTATGCACGTTGTAGTGCGTGCCGGGATTTTCGATAACGGCGTAAGGATTGGTTTCTGTTTCTTCGCCGTCATCATCGCTGTCCGATTTGTCGTTTTCCTGAATGGCGGCGTAGGTGTCCGCATACGGAATATCGTACCAGTTCATACCGTTATAGTCGATATAGTTTTCATCGTACTCGTCCGTACCCGATTTAAGGCTGTTGTTGTATATAAGGGTATCTTTAAGGTTTTCGTCCTTAAATTTTTCCCAAGCCTTGTCCGAGGTATTGATTATACCCGATTTGGTATAAGACGAGCCGCCGCTCGACCAGTTGCTGGGCGAGTTGATAAGATACACCGCGTCCTCTGCAGGTTCGGTGAAGAACTCGAAGTTACCGTTTTTAAGAAGCTGGGTATCTTCGATAGACGTGGTCTTATCGTCCGTTTCGTCATCGGTCGAATCTTTGCACGCCGTTGCAAGCCCCGAAAGAGCGAAAGTAGCGGTGCAGGTAAGCGCGACCAATAAGTATTTCAGTCTGCGTTTCTTTGAGTAATGATTTGACATATTTTGCATTATCCTTAATAAATAATCGTACCATATTATTTTAATATAATCGGCGATTATAATCAAGCAAATAACGCTTGTACAGCCAAAAAATTTTATTATTTTTACGGTTTTGCCTATACTAATTCAAAAGTAAAGTTATGTTCGGCAAAGATAAATTTTTTAAACGCACTCTTGCGGGGGTGTTTACAGGTACAATCAACGGATTATTCGGCGGAGGCGGCGGTATGGTCGCCGTACCAATTCTGCGCGGATTGCTCGGTTATGAGGATAAGCAGGCGCACGCAACCGCTATATTTATAATCGCGCCCGTATGCGCCGCAAGCGCGGTCATCTATATAATCAACGGCTACGCCAGCCTCGATGTAATAATCCCGTCAAGCATAGGCACTGTTGCGGGCGGTCTCGTCGGCGCGCTTGCGCTTACAAAGTGTCCCAAAGGAATTTTAAACTATATTTTTATCGCTCTTATGTTTATAGCGGGCGTAAGGATGCTGCTGCCGTGAGTTTTATCCTCTTTATGATTGCCGGCTTTTTTTCGGGGCTTTTGGGCGGAATGGGAATGGGCGGCGGCACAATTCTGATTCCCGTTCTTACCGTGCTTTTGGGGGTGGAACAGCACGTTGCACAGGCAACTAACCTCATTGCGTTTTTGCCGATGGCGGCTTTTACGTTAAAGGTTCACAAGGACAACGGTCTTTTAAAAACGGACGGACTTTTAAGCATTGTTATTCCCGCATTGTTGCTTTCGGTTGCCGCGGGGTTTCTCGCCGCCCTGCTTCCGTCCGAGGTACTCAAAAAGCTTTTCGGCGCATTTTTGGTCGTTCTCGCGGTAAAACTATTGCTTGAAACCCGCGTCAGCTTCGCGAAATAAGCTTTTTAAGAGGTTTAAACGTAAACATTTTCAGGCAGTACAAAAATGCTCCGGTAAACAGCACGCAAGCGGGCGCGCAGACTACGATTTGCCAGAATGTAGATATGTAGCGGCTGACAATTCCGTCAAGAAGGGTACCGAATGTGCAGGTAAGAGCAATCACCGCAAGCGATTTTAACGCATATTTCAAAAATTTGATTTCGGGGCACTTCTTTTTCAGTAAGAGCAAATTCAGACCGGCGGAAATTATAAAGCTCAGCGCCAAACCTATGAGATATGAGTAAACGCCTACGAACCTTGTCAGCGCAAAAATACTTGCAAGCATGGCGACCGCGCCTATGACGAAGTAAATAAGAGTGTGCTTTTCACAGTTCAGAGAATTCAATATGGTGGTCGTAATCATTGCAATGCACAT
>JAIDFD010000207.1 GCA_029054485.1 Clostridia bacterium
GTTATAAAGTGCGCCGAAAATGACTGCGCCTATGCCGACTTTTTCAGCGATTTCGCCCTTGTTTACAAGGTCGGGATTCTTTTCCGAAACCACAGTATAAGCCTTTTCAATACACTTATTAATGACGTCCTCAAGCCAAACTACTTTGCCCTTTCTTGTGGACATTGCGCCGTCTTCAAGCGATACCATACCGTAGGCGACGTGAACCATATCCTTTGCCCAAGGCTTTCCCATAAGTTCAAGCACTTTGAAAAATTGCTTGAAATGCAGATTTTGCTGATAGGCGACTACATACAGGCACTTATAAAAATCGTAAGTGTTTTTGCGGTAAATTGCGGCGGCAAGGTCACGGGTTGCGTACAGAGATGCGCCGTCTGAGCGCAGTATCAGACAAGGCGGCATATTGTACTCTTCCAAATCGACTATCTGTGCGCCCTCGCTCTCTTTAAGCAAGTTCTTTTGGCGCAGTTCATCGATTACAGGTTGCATTTTATCAGTATAAAATCTTTCGCCCGCGTAGCTGTCAAAAGTCACGCCTAATTTTTCGTAAATTGTCTGAACGTACTTTAAAGTGAGTGATTTAAACCACTCAAAAATTTCGTTGGCTTCTTTATCGCCGCTTTCTATAAGTCTGAAATATTCGCGCGCCTCGCTTTCCATTTGCTCGTCCGCTTCATTATTGAAACGCACATACAAATCGTTTATCGCGTGTATTCCACCCTTTTCAACGTCCTCTTTATTACCCCAACGCTTGTACGCACAAATCAGTTTTCCGAACTGCGTGCCGTAGTCGCCAAGATGGTTTATTCCGACTACATTATAGCCGAGATATTTAAAAAGCTTGTACAGCGCGCCGCCGATTACCGTGGTCGATAAGTGCCCGATATGAAAGGGCTTTGCGATATTTACAGACGAGTAGTCTATACAAACCGTTTTACCCTTTCCCTCTTGCGATTTGCCGTAGTTTTCGCCTGTCTTTAAAATTTCGTTTAAAACGCCGTTCGCGAGTCCCGCTTTGTTTACGCTGAAATTGAGATAGCCGTTTACCGCAGACACACCGTTGATAACGCCGTCTGTTTTGTACGCGCTTTTAAGCTCTTCCGCAATAATTGCGGGGCTTTTTCTCAAAATTTTTGAAAGCTTGAAACAAGGCAGTGCAAAATCGCCCATTTCCGAGTTGGGCGGCGTAACTATCAAGCCGTAAATCTCTTCACAGTTTATACCTTCAACATTAATCCGTTCGGCAATATATTTTTTATAATCCATTTTATTTTCCTCAGATACCTAACAATTTTATCACATACGCAAAATTTTAGCAACTTTACCGCCTAATTTGTTTTGATTATTTTCAACGTTTATATTATAATTTAGTTAACAAATTTTTAAGGAAGAAAAATATGAAGTTAGGCGTCGTAGGACTTCCCAATGTAGGAAAGTCTACACTATTCAATGCTATAACCCACGCAGGCGCGGAAGCCGCGAATTATCCCTTTTGCACTATAGAACCCAACGTAGGCATTGTAACCGTTCCGGACGAGCGTTTGGAAAAATTAGCGGCATTGTACGACAGCAAAAAGGTCACTCCCGCTATCGTGGAATTTGTAGATATTGCGGGACTCGTCAAAGGCGCGTCCAAAGGCGAAGGCTTGGGCAACAAGTTCTTATCCCACGTCAGAGAGTGCGATGCTATAGTACACGTTGTTCGCTGTTTCGAGGACGAAAATATTACCCACGTAAGCGGAAAAATCGACCCGGTTTCCGACATTCAGACAATAACGCTTGAGCTTATACTTTCAGATATAGAAGCCGTAACAAAACGCCTTGACAGAATACGGTCGGCGGCGCGCGGCGGTGCGAATAAGGAAGCCGCGGCAGAGTTTGCGCTGTTGGAAAGGCTTGAAAAGTTTTTGAGCGAAGAAAAACCCGCAAGACTGTTCAAGTGCGACAAGGAAGAACAGCCAATAGTTGACAACCTCTTCCTTTTGACCGCAAAACCCGTTATATTCGCGGCGAATATTTCCGAGTTTGATATGGGCAAGCCCGATGATGAAATCCCCCTCGTTTGCACTGTAAAAAATTACGCAGAAAAAGAAGGCAGTGAAGTCTTGGTTATCTGCGCAAAAACCGAGGAGGAAATTTCGCAGATGCCCGCAGAAGACGCGGCAATGTTCTTAGAAGAACTGGGTCTTGAAGAAAGCGGCTTAAACAGACTGATTAAAAAGAGCTACGATTTACTGGGGCTTATTTCCTACCTCACCGCGGGCGAAAAAGAAACGCGCGCCTGGACTATCGTCAAAGGCACGAAAGCTCCGCAGGCTGCGGGAAAAATTCACAGCGATTTTGAAAAAGGTTTTATCCGCGCGGAAATCTGCGACTGGCAAACTCTTTTGGAATGTAACGGTTTGGTGGGCGCACGCGAAAAGGGCAAGGTCCGCTCTGAAGGAAAAGATTACGTTATAAAAGACGGCGATGTTGTCCTCTTCCGCTTTAACGTTTAAATCATAGTAAAAATAAAATCCCTGCGGCAAATTGCCGCAGGGATTTATTCTTTTAATAAATTACTTCAATTCAGCGAAGTATTTGATTGTTCTTACCATCTGCGAGGTGTAAGAATTTTCGTTGTCGTACCATGAAACAACCTTTACAAGGGTTGTGCCATCGCCGAGGGGCATGCACTTGGTCTGAGTTGCGTCAAACAACGAGCCGTAGGTCATACCGATAACATCGGAAGATACGATTTCCTCTTCGGTGTAGCCGTAAGAAGACGAAGCCGCCGCTTTCATTGCATCGTTTACAGCCGTTGCGTCAACTTCACCCTGACATACCGCGATAAGCTGGGTAAGCGAACCGGTGGGTACGGGAACGCGCTGTGCGCAACCATCGAGAACGCCGTTCAACTCGGGAATAACAAGACCGATTGCCTTTGCCGCACCGGTTGAGTTGGGAACGATGTTAACAGCCGCCGCTCTTGCTCTTCTCAAATCGCCCTTTCTGTGGGGACCGTCAAGAACCATTTGGTCACCTGTATATGCGTGAATGGTTGTCATATAACCTTTCTTGATTTTGCAAAGCTTATTCAAAGCGTCAGCCATGGGTGCAAGGCAGTTGGTCGTACAGCTTGCGGCAGAAATAACCGTGTCGCTTGCTTTCAAAGTCTTTTCGTTTACGCTGAACACTACGGTAGGAAGGTCGTTTCCTGCGGGTGCGGAAATTACGCACTTCTTAGCGCCTGCGGCGATATGGGCCGAAGCCTTTTCTTTGGAGCAGTAGAAACCTGTACATTCAAGCACAACGTCAACATCGTGCTTTTTCCAGGGAAGGTTTGCTGCGTCCTTTTCTGCATAAATTTTGATAGTCTTGCCGTTTACGGTAATACTGTCCTCACCGGCTACGACCGAGTCGCAATACTTGTATCTGCCCTGAGCAGAGTCATACTTCAACAGGTGAGCAAGCATTTTGGGGCTTGTCAGGTCGTTGATTGCTACGATTTCATAGCCTTCTGCGTCAAACATCTGTCTGAATGCGAGACGTCCAATACGTCCGAAACCGTTGATTGCAACTTTTACATTTGCCATAAATAATATTCCTCCGAATAATTTGTTACCATTTAAAAATGCGTTTCATCACTGAAACCTAAGCAATTATAACAGAATTAACAGCAATAGTCAATTATTTTTTATCTAATCCTTTTCGCTGTAAATTAGTTACCTTTTTGCATTTAAAGATAAAAAAACACATTTATAAAAGATTTTTTAAAAATTGACTTGAATTTTATCACGTAATGAATTATACTTAGATAAGGTAGTTTTTACCAAATTAATATAATATTAAAATATGTTTCGGAGGAAATTAAATGGCACTCGTTTCAGTAAAAGAAATGTGCGAAAAAGCAAGCAAGGGTAAGTATGCGGTAGGTCAATTCAATATCAATAACCTTGAATGGACTAAATCGATTTTGCAGACCGCTCAGGAGCTTAACTCTCCCGTTATTCTCGGCGTTTCGGAAGGCGCAGGCAAATATATGACGGGATTTAAGACCGTTGCTTCTATGGTAAAGGCAATGATTGAGGAACTCAACATAACAGTTCCCGTTGCGCTTCACTTGGACCACGGTACTTACGAAGGTTGCTATAAGTGCATAGAAGCAGGCTTCTCTTCCATTATGTTCGACGGCTCGCACTTTGCAATAGATGAAAATATCGCCAAGACCAAAGAACTTGTAGAAGTCTGCGCAAAGAAAGGTTTAAGCCTTGAAGCCGAAGTAGGTTCAATCGGCGGCGAAGAAGACGGCGTTGTAGGTATGGGCGAATGTGCCGACCCCGATGAATGTAAAAAAATTGCGGATTTGGGAATTACCATTCTTGCCGCCGGCATAGGTAATATTCACGGCAAATATCCAGCAAACTGGCCCGGACTCAGATTCGATGTTCTTGAAAAAATCAAGAAAAAGGTCGGCAATATGCCCCTCGTTCTTCACGGCGGCACGGGTATCCCCACCGATATGATTAAAAAAGCGATTTCGCTCGGAGTTGCAAAAATCAACGTAAATACCGAATGTCAGCTTGCTTTCCAGGAAGCCACGAGAAAGTATATCGAGGAAGGCAAAGATTTACAGGG
>JAIDFD010000208.1 GCA_029054485.1 Clostridia bacterium
ATATCTACACTTCTCGCGTCGTCGGCAGCGTCCGATGTGTATCAGATTTTTCAGTAACTCCGTTATACGCAGTTGATTCCTCGGCGCAGATAATAGCGTGCGGAAAATTTTGCTTTATGGTGCTGTTAAACTTTTTAATAAATTCAATAGCTTCGAGATTTCTGTTGTCGCCGTAAATATTCGGGGTCCAGTCTCCGTCGCATTTATCATAATTGAGATAGAGCATAGAGGCGACCGCATCGACTCTTAAACCGTCAATATTGTAAATATCGAAGAAAAAAGCCGCCGATGACAAAAGAAAGCTGTCTATTTCACCTCTGCCGAAATCAAACTTTCGCGTTCCCCAGCCGGTGTGTTCCATTCTGTCCCAAAGCGGACATTCATACAACGGTTGTCCGTCAAATTCGTACAGTCCCCACTCGTCTTTCGGAAAATGCGCGGGAACCCAGTCAAGAATGACCTTTATACCGTTTGCATGGAATGAGTCTATTAAATTTTTAAATTCTTCTGGTGTTCCGAGCCGCGCCGTCACTGCGAAGTATCCCGTTACCTGATAGCCCCACGAACCATCGTAAGGAAATTCGGTTACAGGCATAAACTCAACATGAGTGTAGCCCAGTTTTTTGACGTAAGGCACAAGCTCTTTTTCAAGCTCGGAATAGGTATAATATGAGTTGTCTTTATGCCTTTTCCAGGAAAGAAGGCTTAATTCGTATATATTTACAGGCTGTCCGAAGTCCGGTTTTTCAGGACGGTACTCTCTGCTCTTTTTCAGGTCTACAACCTTTGAGTAAAACGAGTTGGGAATGTCTGCGGCAAAAGCGTAAGGGTCGGCTTTTATAATTTCTCTGCCGTCATAGGTGGATATGCAATAAGCATATAGCTGTCCCTCGTCCGCGCGGGTCACGGCCTCGAAACTCTCGTTGTCGGAAAGACGAATCATTGAAACTCCGTCCTGATTTAAGCCGATAATTTTTACGGATTCCGCATGAGGTGCCCAGACTCTGAAAACGTACTCGCTTTCAGAAATTCTATGACAGCCGAAAAATTCATAGGCTCTGAAATTTGTTCCGTTATGGAAACTTTCAAGCCGAAGCTCATTATCAAAAAGCCCCTTTACCATACAATAATTATTTTACCATACACTTACATTTTTTTCAAGATGCAAAGGCAAAAAAATTGAAATATTTTTAATTAATTTTACATAAAAAATCGCACGGCTTAGCGCCGTGCTGA
>JAIDFD010000209.1 GCA_029054485.1 Clostridia bacterium
CTGTTAATGCTCAAATGCAAATTATGGGAGCCATACAGAGGGGGCTACCCTTGCTTTCTGCGCTACCTAAAGCTTGGCCTATTTATGCCTTGGATATTAAAGATTGTTTTTTCTCTATTCCACTCCACCCAAGAGACAGAGAAAGATTTGCTTTTACACTGCCTTCTATTAATCATGAACAACCAGATAGAAGGTATCAATGGAGAGTTTTACCTCAAGGTATGGCCAATAGCCCTACCATGTGCCAATTATATGTGGATGCAGTCCTTCAACCTGTAAGAAATAGTTTTCCTAATGTTAAATTTTTTCATTATAAAAATTGACATATAAATAAGATAGTGTTAAAATTAATATGTCTGTAAGGGTTAAATTGTTTTTTTGCTTGCGCAGAAAAATAATTTAGTCCGTAATGGATGAAAATAACCATGGAGGGTAAAATGAAAAAAATCAAACTGTTTTTGCCTGTTGTTTTTGCTCTTGTAGTGATATGCGCAATGTCATTGTTTGCGTGCAAAAAGACGGGTCAAGGAACACTGCAGTCAGTTGAAGTCACCGGCGAACCGTATAAAACGGTATTTTTGCTCGGAGAAGAGTTCAGTTCTGCGGGAATAGAGGTAACTGCAAAATTCAGCAACTCTACAAAAATTTTGACTGATGAGGAGTATGAATTAGACTCATCGGCTTACAACGCCAATAAAGAGGGAACTTACGAAATTAAGATTTCCTATACTTATAATGGTGTAACCGCAGATACTTCTTACGATGTTGAAGTCAAAGAGACTGTTTACGAAGGTCTTTATATTACTATTGAAGGTGAGGCTCAAGACCATATCCTCTATCTTAGCCAAGTAATCGTCAAAGAAGTCGACAAAGACGGCGTAGTAAAAGAGGACGCTCTCGACAGCTCGGAATACACCATTAAAATTTATAACGGATCAACCGAGTTTGATTATGATGGCAGTGAAGTTGTATATTTGCCTAACGGAACTTATCAGATTTGGGCATTTAAAGATTCTTCAACTGTTGAAGGATACATTTTGAAAAACTTTGCATTTATAACGGTATCTTAAGCGGAGGGGAACAGATTATGAAAAAATATAATAAAGCAAATAAAAAAATTCTTGCAACCTTAGCTGTTTTTGCAGTTTCCGCAACTACTGTTTGTTCGGCGGCTGCATTCGCGGGATGCTCAAATCCTGATTCGTCTGATAACAATGACGCAAACGTGGCAACCACAAAGATTGCTACGGCTATTGGCGAAGTAGTTTCAAGATCTTCCGGTACAACCTACTACGTTGCACCCGATGGTTTGTCAACTAACGATGGCTTATCAACAGATAGCCCTATGGACATCAGATCTATACTTAACGAAGGGACTTCGCCCCTTCAACCCGGTGACACCGTACTTGTTGCACCCGGTCATTATATGCTCGCGGAAAACAACCCTACGGAAAAAATTACGATGCTTGTAAGCGGCGAGTACAATAAGTATATCACGATAAGAAATGCCAGCGAAACGGGCGAGCCTTGCGTTCTCGATTTCAGCGCGCAGTCCTTTGACAGCACTAACCGCGGCGTTTCCATTTACGGTGACTATATTTACTGGTACGGTATCGACATCTGCGGCGCAGGCGACAACGGTATGTATATCGGCGGTAGCTTCAACACTATCGAGTATTGCGATTTCTACAACAACCGCGATACGGGACTTCAGCTCGGCAGATCGTATTCGGAATATTCTTATATAGATACATGGCCCAATTACAACCTCGTTAAAAACTGCACGTCGCACAACAACTACGACAACGAGACCTACGGTGAAAACGCCGACGGTTTCGCGGCGAAACTTACGGTAGGTTACGGCAACGTATTCGACGGCTGTATCGCATACCGTAACTCCGACGACGGTTGGGACTTGTACGCTAAGACCGAGTCCGGTAATATCGGTACGGTTATTATGTACAACTGCGTTGCTTACGAAAACGGTTTCATCGAGTACACGCAGGAAGTAAACAACGATAGATTTGTAGCGTGGAACGGCGCGTACAACGAAGAAAATACAAATTCTTATCTTACCCGTGACGGTGACGGCAACGGTTTCAAGCTCGGCGGCTCTACGATGGAAGGCGACGTTTTAATGTACAACTGCCTTTCGTTCAACAACAGAATGCACGGCGTAACCGATAACTCCAACCCCGGCGTTTTGTCTGTAAAGGGAGTAACAAGCTACAATAACGGTGCGGCAATCGATAACAATCCCAGTAGCGAATATTTCGGCTTGATTCGCGATGTTGAAAACGGAGATACTCACGCTAATATCGACCTGTCCCGCCAGACCTACAGCTATAATAATATCAGCCACGTTCTTTCGGTCGGCGACAGTTACAACAATTATACCGGTACAACTTCAAACCTTTCAAGCGATGCGCTCCGCGGTTCATCCATAGACAGCGTCCTTATTACGGTTTCCGGCGGTACTTTCACCTATTATGCTCTTGAAGGCGCAAACGATGTTCAGTCTAAAGTTGAGGGATTCAATTTTGCAACCCTCGGTACGAAGCTTACGGTAACTTCAACCGACATTTTCAAACAGCTTCCTTTCACCAAGAGCGAAGGTAACTATACCTTCAATATCACGGGTATGAAAGATTTGTATGCGGACGACACTGAGACCGCATTGAATCCCAACAGAGCGCATATCAAATACCGTAACTCAGACGGCTCTGTCAATATGGGCGACCTTTTGGCAAAGAAGGACGGCGTTGACGATAAGCTCATTGCAGGCGAAAATATCGGTTCAACCCTCAATAAAAAGTCGTATCAGGACTATGAACACTTCTATTTATCAGATTTAGTTGATAACACAGTTTCAAGCAGCGATGAGGCTACGGTTAAGAGAGCGGCGGAAACTCTTAAGCTCACATTAACCTGCGATCCCGAAGCAGTATATCAGGACTTTGACCTTGTCAACAAAATGATTAACGTTTCAATCAAATGGGGGTCGAGCGATGAATCGCTTCTTGTGGTCGATGACAGCTATGTAGATATCTCTGTTTCCCATTCCGAGTATATTAAGGCAGTCGTTTACCGCGATCCACAAGAGGATAAACACGTTACCCTTACAGCATATCTGACTTGCGGCAACGCGCACGAAACGGTTGATTTTGACCTTACTATCAAACAGGGTATTCCTACAATCGGCGATATTTACGTTACTACCCAGAGCGGCGACGTTATAAACAACGGCGGTACGTTTATTGTTGACCAGTATGCAATTTTCAGAGAGCCCGTTGTTTCGGTTGAAAACGGAATTGACTATAACGGCAAGACGCTTGATCCCAGTCAGTACACTGTTGCTTCAAGCTATAGCTACAAAGTAAACAAAAACGACACTGCAAAAACTGTAGCGGGATTCACACCCTCGGCGGCAGGCGTATTCACGATAACTCACAAGGTTACCTTGAAAGATACAGGCGATACAGGCTCAATGGTTTATACTGTATATGTAGTAAGCCCTTACGCTGACGTATCGTTTGTAAGTGATGCCGGCGCAGCGGTAACAGTAAACCGTTACGGCTATATCCTTTCCGGCGAAGTTACTAACGCAACAGGTTATCTCTATGCATTATCTTCGTCAACTCAGTTAAATGATGTTACTACGGCTAACATTAAAACTTACGCGGGCGTTAAATCGTATGCGTTCAGAGCGGACAATATCAGCTTCCAGTTTGATAACGCTAACAGCGGCGAGTACTATATCTACTACGCTATAACAAACGCTTCGGGCGAAGTAACTTCAAAAGTTTACGAAAATAAAGTTTCCGTTACCAATATCAGCAGCGAAGACGCTTTCATGAATATGGTAAACAGCGAATCGAGCAGTTCTATGATTTACATGCTTACCAAGGACCTTGATTTTACAAGTAAAACTTGGAAAAATGAACAGCAGACATTCAGAGGATTGTTCAACGGTGCTGGACATACGATTACCGGTATAACAACTTCTAATACCGGATCATCGGATAAAGATTCTGCATATGTATTCTACAAAGTAGGCGGCGGTACAATAATGAACGTTAAGTTCGTTAACACTAACATTACTGCCGTTAACGGACAGAAGGTCGGTTTCGTTTCCGAATGTACCGGCGGTTATTTCTATAACATTCAGTTCTTAGGGCTCAATGTTTACAGCTCTGCACAGCGTGTAGGCGGACTTATCGGTCAGGTAGGACTCGGCACTTTGGTCAGCATTGATCAGGTTGCTATTGATAACAGCGGTTACGAAAATTATGCAATAGCTTCCAACAACCAGAGAGCGGGCGGATTTATCGGCTTCTCGCAGGCAAGCAATGCGGGCACGATCTCGGTTGAGATTTTGAACAGCTGGGTAAACGCTTATGTTTGGGCACCTTTTGAAGTTGGCGGATTCTTCGGCACTTACGATTGCGGTAATACGACTGCGGCTGAATACTATCTTACGGTTGATCACTGCATATTTACAGGAAAGGTAGAGGCAACTGGTTCAAAGAGCTATGCGGCAGGTATTCTCGGATATCAGAAAGGTAATCTTTCGAATATGACAATGACCAACTGCGTAAGCACCGGCGAGATTTGGTTCAATAATGAAGCTTTGATCGTTTCTTTGAAGAACGCTTCGCACATGGTAGGATGCAGTACCGACCCTGCCGATGGTATCGAAGTTTGGGTAAGAAACTGCTACGCTACTTTGGAAGAGTACAATACATCGTTTGACGTAACCGTTTGGGATATTTACAGTGCAACCGATCCCTCGTACTATACAGGTAGAGCAGGTTTCTCAACCGAGAAATGGAGCTTCGTTTACGACCAAGACACTGAGGAATTTACCGTAAGCTTGCTTTTCCTTAACTAAGAAAAATAAAATACTACAACTCAAAGCTCCCGCATAAAGCGGGAGCTTTATTTTTTAAAAAATCCGAAAATTGTACACAATATTTTCGGAGGGTAATTTATGGGTAAAAAAGGCTGTCCTTATTGCGAATTTAATTGGGATAAAATGTGTGAGGTCTGCACGCTTACACAACAGCCCACAGGCGATGCAGTTGTTTGTGATTTCGGCTATGATGTGGAGTGCGCGGAATTTAGAAAAGCAAAACCGCAAAAAACAAAAAAGCGGAGGAAGTAGTTTAAAAAAATTCATAGCTATTTTATTGATTAAGGTTGTTTTTGCTTGCAAAGCCGCAGTTTAAGTGATATAATCACACTTGCTGAACGGCCTTGTGGTCAAGCGGTTAAGACGGAGCCCTCTCAAGGCTCAATCCCGGGTTCGATTCCCGGCAGGGTCACCAAAATAAAACACAGTCGAGTTCGACTGTGTTTTATTTTGTGGTTTTGTTGTTGCTCGTTTATTCATTTATTCAAGCGCCCGCCACAGTGCCATTTTACTTTTGACGGTGTTATATGGTTGAAAAATCGTATGGTTTGTGCCATAATAAATTTACTCAAATTGCGTGATAAACAGTAATTTAACTAGGAGAATTAACGATGAAAAAGTTAGTTGCAATAATGATTATGGCAGCTTTATGCGTCTTAATCCTTGCGGGGTGTAATTCTGTTCCAAAAGAAGATTATGACAAATTATATAATGAACTGACAACAGTTCAAGAAGAAAACGAAATTTTGAAACAAAAAGATGAATGGCTTAAAAAATATCAAAGCGTTCAATTTGGCACAACAAAAGAGGATATTGTTGCAGTTTTAGGGCAAGTAAACGGATCTATTACCGGCAGTAGTGGCGAATATTTTATAGAAGTTCTTACTTGGAACAACAATTCACTATACAATTCCTATGAAAAAGACGATAATTGTATAGTAATCGGATTTAAGAATGATGTTGTAATTTTTAAGGCATACGGGTTAAAACCCCAAAATATAATTATTGATTCGGATAGGGGCATAATTTATACTGGATTTATAGAAGCTCTTTAATAAATTTCAATTTATAGGGGCGTTTCGGTTTAGTTATTAGGACGGTCACCAAAAATAAATACATTACTTTTGGTGCTGTCTTGATTTTTGCAGGTTAGCAGTAGCGGGAGCTACTGCTTTTATTTTTGAAAATAATGGTGATGTGAAGGATAGTGTCGTGACTTTTTGCGGGAATACGACTATAATTAAGTTGCAAAGAAGGAGGTGGCCTATGACTTTCGGACAGAAACTTAAAAAATTAAGAAGTGACAACGGCTTCACGCAAGAGCAGTTGGCGGAAAAAATTTTTGTTACGCGCACAGCAATTTCAAAATGGGAGACGGATAACGGATACCCGAGCATAGACAGCCTTAAAGCGATTTCAAATCTTTTTAACGTGAGTATCGATGATTTAATTTCAGACACAGACGTGGAAAATAAAAAACTGCTTGACGAAAAAATTGCAAAAAAAATGTACTGTCTTGCAATAGCGTTTTTAGGCGTAACGGTATTGTTCACGCTGTTGGCGTATTTTTTGAAACAGCCGTATTTTAATATTATCAGTATGGTCGGTTTAATTGCGTATCTCGTCTTCGGGATTTTGTCTAAACCCAGATACAAGCGAATACAGGCGCGGAAATTAATTGTGCCGTTTGTACTTTCTCGCGTAGTAATTTTCATCGTTGTGTTGGGTGTAATTGTATATACT
>JAIDFD010000021.1 GCA_029054485.1 Clostridia bacterium
GTGCTATAATATAAAGAGTAAAAATCAACAATTATTTATTTATAAAGACTATGAGTAAAATTTATTATAAAGTAAACGACAAAAAGCAAGAAAAGCCGCAAAAACCTGCGCCGGACGCAGAGAATAAGCAGCTTGACGCTCAACCCGCGCAGGAAACCGAAAAGCCTGCAAAAAACGGAGACGCTCAACAACAGGAATTTGACAAGGAAAAGATTGTCAAATACTTTAAGCGGCACCCTAAAAAGCAAATCAACTACAAGGTTGACAGATTTTCACCCAACCTTAAAAAGGGTCTTTCAACCGCTCAGGTTCAGACGAGATTTAAGCAGTTTTTGTTCAACGATACCAACAAAAAATACTCCCGCTCTTACGCAAGTATTTTTATCGGCAACATCTGCACGTTCTTCAACCTCTTGTGTTTGCTTGCGGGTATAGCGCTCATTATCGCGCATACGCAGGGAATTACGAACTACCTCGTTTTGTTTATTACCACCGCGAATATTGTTATTGGTATTATTCAGGAAATACGTTCTAAGCTTTCCATCGATAAGCTGTCAATTCTTGCAACGAATACGGTCAAGGCGATACGGGACGGCGAGGTTACCGAAATTCCAACCAACGAAATCGTTATGGACGACGTGCTTATTTTAGAGCTTGGCAATCAGGTACCTGCCGACTGTATTTTGGCGGAAGGCTCGGTTGAAGTAAACGAAAGTCTTTTAACGGGTGAGTCGATTGCAATTAAAAAGCAGGCGGGCGACCTTCTGTACGCGGGAAGTTTCATTTCAAGCGGCAGCGGAAAATGCAGGGTTGAAAAGGTCGGCAAAGCGACATACCTTGAAAAACTGACTTCCAAAGCAAAAAAATACAAGCGCCCCAACTCCGAGCTTATGAACTCGACTAAGCTTATTATCAAGGTAATCGCGATAATTATTATTCCTATCGCAATAGGAATGTTCTTCATTTCGAGGGCGAACTTTATCGAAACCGAAAACGTAGTAAGCTGGATTTTCAATGAAAAGATTAACTTTGCAATCCAAAGAACTTGTTCGGTCGTAATAGGAATGATTCCCTCGGGTATGCTTCTTCTTACAAGTATCGCCCTTGCGGTCGGCATAGTCCGCCTTGCAAAAAACCATACGCTTGTACAGGATATGTATTCACTTGAAATGCTGGCGCGCGTAAACGTTCTATGCCTTGACAAAACAGGAACGATTACAGACGGCAGAATGAAAGTAAACGACTGCGTAATTTTGAACACTGTAGGCGACTACTCTTTAAACGATATTATGGGCAGTATGCTTGCCGCCCTTGACAGCAACAACCAGACTTCGATTGCACTTTTCAATCACTTCGGTTATAACGACGTTCTAACTCCGATTGCCACCGTTCCTTTTTCATCGAAGATAAAGCTTTCGGCGGCAACGTTCGAGGACGTGGGAACATTCGTTATGGGCGCACCCGAGTTTGTACTTAAACCTTACCCCGCGAAAGTGGAAAAAATAGTCAAACAATACGCGCAAATGGGGCTTCGCGTAATAGTGCTTGCCCACTCGCCCTCCCCCATCGTCGGCGACAAATTGCCCGCAGTTTTGAAGCCGATAGCGGTAATTTCGATAGCCGACAATATCCGTGAGGACGCGATTGAAACCATTAAATGGTTCGGCGAAAACGACGTAAACGTAAAAGTAATTTCGGGTGACAACCCCATTACCGTATGCGAAGTAGCCAAGCGCGCGGGAATTAAAAACGCAGATAAATTTATTTCGCTTGAAGGTCTGAACGAAAAAGAAGTTTTGAACGTGGCGAATAAATACACCGTTTTCGGAAGAGTTACGCCAGAGCAAAAGGCAATCCTCGTCCGAGCAATTAAGTCCGAGGGCAACACGGTTGCTATGACGGGCGACGGCGTAAACGATATACTCGCCTTGAAGGAAGCCGACTGCGCAATTTCAGTTGCTTCGGGCAGTGAAGCGGCGAGAAACGTAAGCCATATCGTGTTGATGGACAACAACTTCAATTCGATGCCCAAGGTCGTTGCGGAAGGCAGACGCGTTATTAACAACATTAAAAACTCGTCCTCGCTGTATCTTATGAAAACACTGTTCACGGCAATTCTTGCAACCCTTTGCATTGCTATGCAGGTGCCCTACCTGTTTATGCCGCAGAACGTTTTGCTTTTGGAAATTTGCGTAATTGCAATACCTTCCTTCTTCCTCTCGCTACAACCGAACAAAGAGCGTGTGCAAGGCAAGTTTATAACGCACGTCATGAGCGGAGCCGTATCGGGCGCACTACTGATGATTATATGCGTAATGTCAATGTATTTAACCAATATAATAGACACAAACATAAATCACGGCACGGAGTTCAGAGAGCATTATCTGCCTATGTGTATGATAGCTCTTACATTCTCGGGACTCGTTATGGTATACAGAATCTGCAAACCGTTGAACGCTTACCGTGCAATTCTTTGTCTTTGTATGTTGGGACTCTGCATAGCGGCTTACGCGGTATCACCTATTACCGAGCTTCTGTATGCAGGCTGGTCAAAGCTTGAATGGACGTACTCTAAGATACTTATTATAGTTGTTGTAATAGAAGCGGCGTTCCCTGTTTCAAGCTGGCTGATAACTCTAATGCACGTTATTATGCCGTCTGCGGCGACAAGCAAGCCGAAACATAAACATATATCGCACCAGTCGCAACAGACTCCACCCACTCCTCCCCCTACTCAGCAGAACTGATAAATGACATAAAAAAAACGGAGCTTTTAAAGCTCCGTTTTATTTTACCGTTTATTCTTTTTTAGTAGTTTTCTTTTTAGCGGCAGGTTTTTCCTTTACCTCTTCGGCGGCGGGTTCTGCCGCTTTTTTCTTGGGTGCGGGTTTTTCCTTGACTTCCTCCGCGGGTGCAGGGGTTTCAACCTCTGCTGCGGTTTCCGCGCCGCCTTCCTTCAAGGCTTGCGCCGCAGCCTCTTCGGGAGTTACCGACTCAACAGCTTCCTGTGCATCAGCTTCCTCATCGCGGTCGGTTATTGCAACGGTTGCAACCGAGCCGTTTTTCAATCTCATAAGTCTGACGCCCTTGGTGTTTCTGCCTATCTTAGAAATGCTTGTACAGTGCATTCTTATGATTATGCCCGAATCGGATATAACCATTACGTCGTTGTCATCGGTGACCTGTTTAAGACTTACAAGATAACCTGTTACACTGTTGAACACGCCCGCTTTAAGACCCATACCGGCTCTTCCCTGCGTTCTGTATTCATCGATATCGGTACGCTTGCCGAAGCCCTTTGAAGTAACCGTCAATACGTCTTTGGTCTTGTCTACTATAAGCATATCGACAAGGCAATCCGCGCCCGAAAGCTTCATCGCCCTTACGCCCGCCGTACCACGGCCGGTGCTGCGCACGTCTTTTTCGTGGAAACGTATACATTTACCGGTACGCGAAGCTATCATAATTTCGTTTTTACCGGTGGTAAATTCTACTGCAATTAGTTTATCTTCATTAGTGAGTTTGATTGCGATCTTGCCGTTACGCTTGATGCTAGCAAACTCTCTCATTCTTGTCTTTTTAATCTGACCTTTCTTGGTGGCAAATACTACGAATCCGCTTGTCTTATGCTCAACGGGAATCATTGCGTTGATTTTTTCGTCCTGAGCTATCTGAACAATGTTTACGAACGCTCTGCCGCGCGCAAGACGGTTTGCTTCGGGGATTTCGTAAGCCTTTATGCTGTACACCTTACCCGTTGAAGAGAACAGCAGAATATCATCGTGCGATGAGCAGATAAACATTCTTTCGACAAAGTCCTCGTCCTTGGGTCTGTGCGCCGTAATGCCAGTACCGCCGCGGTTCTGCGCGTGGTATTCGGCTACGGGAAGGCGTTTTACATAACCCGAGTGCGTCATTGAAACGACAACCTGTTCTACGGGGATTAAGTCAGCGTCCTCTATTTCGCCGAAGTCTACAGCAAGCTCGGTCTTTCTTTCCGAGGGGTACTTCTTCTTGATTTCGAGAAGGTCGCTTCTGATAATTTCGTAAACCCTCTTTTCGTGTGCGAGTATGTCTTTGTAGTCGGCTATCTGCTTTTCAAGCATATCAAGCTCTTCTTTGAGCTTGTCGACTTCAAGGTGTGACAAGCGGTACAGTCTTAACTCAGCAACCGCCGTTGCCTGTCTTTCATCAAGCAGGAATTTTGAAGTAAGCTTTTTAACGCAGTCCGACTTATCAACCGCTTTACGGCAGACCTCTACAACTTCTTCTATGCTTGCCTGAGCGATTACGAGTCCGCGTAAAATATGTGCGCGCTCTTCGGTCTTGGCAAGGTCGTATTTGGTTCTGCGTGTGATAATTTCTTTCTGGTGTTCGAGGTAGTAATAGATACACTCGCGTAAGTTAAGTATCTTGGGCGTGCCGTCTACGAGGGCAAGCATTATAATACCGTCTGAAATCTGCAAGTTGGTGTGTTTGTAAAGGGTGTTCAAAACAACCTGCGCGTTTGCGTCCTTCTTGATTTCGATAACGATACGCATACCGTCTCTGTCGGATTCTTCGCGGATATCCGAAATTCCGTCGATCCTCTTATCCTTGACAAGGTTTGCTATACTTTCGATTAATTTTGCTTTGTTGACCTGATAGGGAATTTCGGTTACGATAATTCTCGTTCTGGTCATATTGCCGCTTTGGTACTCTTCAATCTCACAGCGCGAACGGATAGTGATATTACCCTTACCCGTCTTATATGCTCTGCGGATACCGCTTCTGCCCATAATCAACGCGCCCGTAGGGAAGTCGGGGGCGGGGATATGCTCCATAAGTCCGTCCACGTCTATTTCGGGGTTGTCTATCATTGCGATAACGCCGTCTACACACTCGCCGAGGTTGTGGGGCGGAATATTGGTCGCCATACCGACCGCGATACCGTCCGAACCGTTGACAAGCATATTGGGGAAGCGCGAAGGCAAAACCGTGGGCTGCATACCCGTGTCATCGAACGTGGGGTAAAAGTCAACCGTTTCCTTATCCAAGTCGCGGAGCATTTCGGAAGAGAGTTTGGAAAGTCTTGCTTCCGTATATCTCATTGCCGCAGCGGGGTCGCCGTCGACCGAGCCGAAGTTTCCGTGTCCTTCTACAAGGGGGAAGTTAATCGAGAAATCCTGTGCAAGTCTGACGAGAGCATCGTAAACCGAGCTGTCGCCGTGGGGGTGATATTTACCGAGACAGTCACCGACTATACGGGCGCATTTTCTGAACGCCTTGTCGGAGTAAAGTCCTAACTCGTGCATAGAGTAGAGAATACGTCTGTGAACGGGTTTTAAACCGTCGCGTACATCGGGTATCGCACGCGATACGTTTACCGCCATTGCATAGGCGATGAACGATTTTTTAAGCTCTTCATCGACTTCAACGTCGAGCATTTTTGTCATTGCCAGAGTCTTTTTAAACTCTTCGGTAAGCTCGGGACTGGTAACTTTTTTTGCCATACTCTCTCCTTACACGTCAAGCTCTTCAACGAGCTTAGCGTTTTCTTCTATGAACTGTCTGCGAAGTTCGGGTTGTTCGCCCATCAAAAGCGCAAACGTTTTATCAGCTTCTACGGCGTCTTCAACGTTAATTCTTACAAGGGTACGCTTCGCGGGATCCATTGTGGTTTCCCAAAGCTGTTCCTTGTTCATTTCGCCGAGACCTTTGTAGCGTTGAAGTTCGAATTTGCCGTTATAGCTCTTTTTGAAATCTTCAAGCGCTTTGTCATCGTAAAGATATTTATCCTCTATACCTTTGCCCGATACCTTGTAAAGGGGCGGCTGAGCCGCGTAAACGTGACCGTTTTCAACCAAAGGTCGCATATAGCGGAAGAAGAAAGTTAAAAGCAGTATTCTTATGTGCGAGCCGTCTACGTCGGCATCGGTCATAATTATAATTCTGTCGTAACGGAGCTTGCTCTCGTCGAAGTTTTCCTGTATGCCGCAACCGAACGCCGTTATCATTGCTTTGATTTCTTCGTTTTCAAGTACGCGGTTTATTCTTACTTTTTCTACGTTCAATATTTTGCCGCGCAGGGGAAGTATCGCCTGAAAGCGTCTGTCTCTTCCCTGCTTTGCCGTACCGCCCGCACTGTCGCCCTCAACGATATAAATTTCGCAGAGTTCCGAGCGCTTGTCCGAGCAGTCCGCAAGCTTGCCGGGGAGCTTGGTGCTTTCGAGAACGCCCTTTCTGCGTGTGTCCTCGCGCGCAAGCCTTGCCGCTTCTCTCGCGCGCTGTGCCGTAAGACAGCGCATAATAAGTTCTTTCGTGATTGCGGGGTGTTCTTCGAGATAGGTGCCGAATTTATCGACTACAGCCTTGTATACGAAAGTTCTGACGTAGGTCGAGCAAAGCTTGCTCTTGGTCTGGCTTTCGTACTGGGCGTCAGCAATTTTGACCGACACAACCGCGGTGATACCTTCGCGCACGTCCTCGCCCGAAAGCTTTTCGCTTTCCTTCAAAATATTGAGCTGTTTGCCCGCATCGTTTATAACCTTGGTCAACGCGTTTTTAAAACCGTCGAGGTGGGTGCCGCCGTCCGGCTGGCGGATATTATTCGAGAACGGGAAAATCTGTTCGGAATATCCATCGTTATACTGAATGGCTACTTCCAAAAATTTATCATCGCCCTCGTGCTCTTCAAAATATACGGGCGACTCGAACAAGGTGTTTTTGCCCTTGTTGATATCTTCTATAAAGTGAACAACGCCGCCCTCGTAACAGAATACGTCCTGACGGATTTTTTCACCGCGCTTGTCCGTAAGCGAAAGGGTAAGCCCCTTGTTGAGGTAGGAAAGCTCTCTTAAAAGAGTTTTTAAAATATCGTAGT
Source organism: Clostridia bacterium (assembly GCA_029054485.1). Lineage (GTDB taxonomy): Bacteria > Bacillota > Clostridia > Christensenellales > Borkfalkiaceae > Coproplasma. The sequence continues at coordinate 6,863 of JAIDFD010000021.1, forward strand.
TGAATACGATAGTTTCAAATACGGTTGCATCGGGATGGAACGCAATGGTTGTGCCCGTTTCGTTTGTTTTTCCGACTACTTTAAGCGGTTTTTCGGGAATACCGCAGTGATAGGTCTGACGGTAAATGTGACCGTTTTGGCAGACTTCTGCCGTAAGAGTATCCGAAAGCGCGTTTACGCAGGATACGCCCACACCGTGAAGTCCGGACGAAATTTTGTATCCGCCGTCCTTTTTGCCTCCGCCGAACTTACCTCCGGCGTTAAGATTTGTCAGCGCAAGCTCTACGCCGCTTATGCCCTCTTCCTTGTTGATACCCGTAGGTATAC
>JAIDFD010000210.1 GCA_029054485.1 Clostridia bacterium
ATTCTTACCTGTCTGGGGGGTAAAGCGGTATACGAAAAAGACAGTATAAAAATTGACAGTTCGTCGGCGGACTGTTTTGAAATACCAAGCGCGCTTGCCCATGAGTTGCGCTCTTCGGTTTTTTTATTGGGCTCGGTAATTTCCCGCTTTCATAAAGCAAAAATTGCTTACCCCGGCGGATGCGACATTGGTCTGAGACCAGTGGATTTGCACCTTACGGGGCTCAAAAGACTTGGCGTGGAAATCACTGAAAAAAACGGTTATATTCTGTGCAAGTGTGACAAGCTGTGCGGAAACGAAATAATGCTTGATTGCCCCAGTGTGGGCGCAACTGAAAATATAATTCTTGCCGCCGTAAAAGCGGAGGGGACTACCGTAATAAAGAACGCTGCGCGTGAACCCGAGATAGAAGATTTGCAAAGATTTTTAAATTGCATTGGTGCAAAGGTGTCCGGGGCTGGGAGCGGCACGGTTACTATAGAGGGAGTGAAAAACCTTCGCGGTTGCGAGTTTTTGCCTATTCCCGACAGAATAGAAGCGGGAACTTTTCTGATAGCTGCGGCTATGTGCGGCGGCGAAGTGGCGGTCGAGGGCGCATGTCCAGAAAATATCAGTTCACTTTTACATAAATTGAGAGAAAACGGTTGCAAAATAGGCATAAACAGTGATAAAATATTACTGGAAAATAACAAGAGACTTTCTTCTGTTAAAACCATCGAAACTCAGCCCTATCCCGGTTTTCCGACCGATTTGCAGGCGCAGATGACAGCGCTTTGCGGACTGTGCGGCGGACACTCGATTGTAACCGAAAATCTTTTTGAAACACGGTTCAAGTACGTGCCCGAGCTTCGTAAAATGGGTGCGGATATTACAGTAATCGACAGAAACGCATTTGTGCGCGGAGTCGAAAGGTATAAGGGCGCAACCGTGGTTGCCTACGATTTGCGTGGCGGCGCGGCATTGGTTCTGGCGGCTCTCGCCGCAGACGGAAGAAGCGAAATTCTGGATATTTCCCATATCGACAGGGGCTACGGCTCTTTCGAATATAAACTGAGGAATTTGGGAGCAGATATAGTCAGAGTATCCGTTTAAACTTATGAAGTTCTTAAGAAAAATTATCGCGTTGGTTATAGGCGTAGCTTTCGTTGCCGCTGTGGTTATAAGCGTCGGCTTGATTTTTGCCGTGAAAAACATTAACGTAACAGTGCTTTCGTATAGCGAAGATTATTCCGAAAATTACACCGATGCAAAAAAGACGCTGTCCTCTATCAAGGGCGAAAGTATCCTGTTTGTCGATGCGAGCAATATCAACAAGGCAATATCGGGGTGCAACTATTCGTTAGTTTCATACGAAAAGGTTTATCCCTGCACGGTTAACATTACCGTAAAGGAAAGACTTGAAACCTTTGCCGTATCGGTTGGCGGGCAGTATTCGTTCTATGACGCCGATGGGGTGTATCTGAGAAAGGACGTTGAAAACGTAAATATTTTCGATGGTTCGCCCAATGTTGAGGTGACGGGCGTTGCGATTGAAGAAATGGACGAGATTGCAAAAATTGCGGCTATGTTCAAGGATAAATTCAAAGCGTTGCGTTCGCTCGTGAAGAGTATTGACCTTGACTGCAATCCGCAGATTGCGGACTATACCGAAAAATTGTTTTTCAATTTCAAATGCGGAATTGTAATCGAATTCGATAATTTTACCGAACTTACCGAAGAAAAAATCGAAGCGGCTTACGGGCAGTTTTCAAAACTTTCGGACAGACAAAAACTGGGCGGTGTTCTGCGCAGTTATCAGGTTGAAGACGGCAGTGTAAAAGCGGTTTATTTCAACCGCTGATTACCAAAAAATTCCAGCGTAAATACTATTAAAAAAGCGGTCCTATACGACCGCTTTTTTGCTTCTTTTAGTTGACTTTTTATAAGGTGTATTATATAATACTGAATGTGACTGCAATCAGACGTTGTCATATAAATTTATTAAGGCGGCAGCAAGATATGCGCAACAATAGCGTGGCCGTGTTGGATATACGCTCTTCGGAAATTACCGCGGTTGTCGGAGAAAGGGGCGTAAACAATACTTTCATTATCAAAAGTAAATTTTCTTGCGATTACGACGGTTATGCCGAGGGCGAGCTTCTGGATAAAGACAACTTTACAGAAGCGGTGACCGATGTTGTGAGAAGTACGGTTTCTTCTCTTAAAGGCGTGCGTTCGTTTTACGTTGGCGTTCCGGGAGAATTTTTGCGGCTTGTCAATACGGACAAGGTAGTAAGCTTTCCCGCGGTAAAAAAGATAACCGCGCGCGACTGCGAGTGCCTTGCCGAAATGTCCGCACCTTATGAGTCCGATGAATACAGGACTATTCGCCACAGCTGTCTTTACTACGTCTTATCGGACAAGCGTAAAGTGATTGACCCCGTAGGGGAGCTTAGCGACAGCTTGCAGGGAAAATTCAGTTTTTACCAGTGCAGGAACGATTTTATCGATATACTTTTGGAAGCTTTCAAAAAGTTCGGTAGTATCGCCCACATAAATTTAATCCCCACAATCCACGCCGAAGGCACATATCTTATCGAACCCGAAAAACGCGATGAGTACGCTGTGCTTGTGGACCTTGGGTACATATCATCGACTTACAGCGTGGTGTGCGGAAACGGACTTGCGTTCAGCGAATCTTTTTCGGTGGGTATAGGACATATAGCAGTTTATCTTTCGAATGAGCTGGATATTCCTTTTGAGGTTGCAACTGCATTTTTGACGATGGTAAATCTCAATGCAAAGGAAAAGTTACACACTTACGAGGATTACGTTTACGATGGCAAAGTTTACAGCTTTCCTACCGTGATGCTTCGCGATAAAATACGCGAAGGGCTTGACGGAATTTGCGAAACGCTGGAAGAGTGCCGTTACAGCTTCAAAGAAAAAAATCTTGAAACCAGACCTTTGAATATCACCGGTGAGGGGGTAAACGTCATCAGGGGCACGGCGGAGCATCTTTCTAACCGACTTGTCAAAAACGTGGACATTGTTTCGCCAAGAATTCCTTATTACGACAAACCGCATTTCAGTTCGCTTTTAAGTCTTTTGGATACGGCGATTAAAGATAAAAAATCGACTTACAGTAAATTATACAATTAACGGAGGGTACATATGTTTAATGATTTAGCCGGCAATTCGAGGGGCAATCTTTCCGGCAATGCCAGAATAAAAGTTATAGGCGTTGGCGGCGCGGGTAACAACGCTGTCAACAGAATGTTAGAGGCGGGAATAAACTGCGCGGAATATTTCGTTGTAAATACCGACAGCCAGATTCTTGCGCTTTCACCTTGCACAAATAAAATTCAGATAGGCTGTTCGCTTACAAAGGGACTTGGCGCCGGAGCCGACCCCGATATAGGCAGAGCGGCGGCGGAAGAGAGCAAGGACGATTTGACCAAAGCCATTGCCGACACAGACCTTCTGTTCATTACTGCGGGTATGGGCGGCGGTACCGGTACCGGTGCGGCTCCGGTAATTGCGAAAATTGCCCGTGATATGAAAATCCTTACCGTTGCGGTCGTTACCGAACCTTTCGGTTTCGAAGGCAAAAAGCGTATGGAAAATACCGCAAAGGGTCTTGAAAATTTAAAGAAGTACGTTGATACTTTGATTATCATTCCCAATGATAAAATCAAGACTATCGTTTCGGAAAAAACGCCTATGAAAGAAGCGTTGCGCGTTGCGGATGAAATTCTTAAACAGGGCAGTAAGGGAATTTGAGCACGTATCGTAGATCCTTCG
>JAIDFD010000211.1 GCA_029054485.1 Clostridia bacterium
CGGCGCGGGGCGGCTGAATTTTATTTATTTGCAACGTAGTCTTTCATCATCTGATAGGTTGCGTCCGACAAGGCGTGCTCCATTTCGCACGCGTCCGCGTCCGCGTCCATATCGTTTACGCCGTGCAACTGCAAAAATTTCTTAATCGTGCAGTGCCGCCCGAATACTTCTTTTGCGTACTCCTCGCCCTGTTTGGTTAGGTAAATGTGCAAGCCGTCGCACTCAACCCAACCCTTTTCCTGCAAAATTTTAACCGCCTTTTGCACTGCGGGCTGAGAAACGCCTATTCTGCGCGCAACGTCGACCCTGTGAACAAACTCGCTCTCGCGGGATAAAAGCAGGATACATTCAAGATAATCTTCCGTGGACTGATTGTGTTTCATAATTCCATTATATTCCAAAACCGCCCGTTTGTCAATAAAAACTTAACTTGGGTTTTAATCTTCAAGTCCCAACAAATAATCCGCCGAAACTTCCAATATCTTGCAAAGAGCGCGAATGTCGTTTACATTTGGCTCGGATAATCCTTGTTCCCAGCTTGCCAAACCAGTTACCGATTTATTTACCAATGCGGCTAACTGTTTTTGCGTTAAGCCCCTTTCAATTCTGAGTTCTTTAATCCTTTTCTTTATTTCGTACTTCATATTATGAATTTTACAACAAACTACTAAATTTTAGTTGACAATACTAAAATTTAGTATTAAAATTAAGAAAAAACTTTTTCCGGCAAAAGATTTTTCGGCTTCGCTCAGAATGACAATATGGAAAATTTACACAACTGTGAAAACTGCAAATTTTACAATAAGTTTTATTATATTTTTGCGGAGAAGTTGGTCTATACCAACAGCGGGAGCTGTATAAATCAACTGATAAATACAAATACCGCCCGCAAAACGGTAAAAGGCAAACTGCCTTGCGAATACTGGGAAAAAATTGACAGCCCCGCTGCCGTTCAACCCGAAAGGCTTGAAAAGGCGATAATAAAATTCAAACAACGTCTTGCCTATATTTTTTTACTTTAAAAACACGTTTCCGCCGCCCGCGCCGAAAGGCGCGGGCGGCTAAATTTAAGTTTGATTTGTGATAAAGTTATATTCGCTAACGCAATTAAGATACGGGGTAAAGCGGAACGCTTTTTATTCACCGGCGAGCAGACGCTCGCGCTCGGCGACGGCAAGAGCCTCTATCATTTCCTCTATGTCGCCCATTATGAACGTATCCAGTGAATACAGCGAAAGTCCTATTCTGTGGTCGGTAACCCGCCCCTGCGGAAAGTTGTAGGTGCGTATGCGTTCACTTCTGTCGCCCCGCCCGACGAGAGATTTTCTGTGTTCATCGTAAGCGGTGCGGTTTTGCGACTGGTAGTAGTCGTATAGGCGCGAGCGCAGAACCTTGAAAGCCTTGTCCTTGTTTTTGAGCTGGCTCCGCTCGTCCTGACAGGTAACCACTATCCCCGTGGGGAAGTGGGTAATTCTTATCGCGGTTTCGGTCTTGTTTACCTTCTGACCGCCCGCGCCGGACGAGCGGTAAACGTCCAGACGAATATCCTCGTCCCTGATTTCTACTTCCACGTCCTCTGCCTCGGGCAGAACGGCAACCGTTACGGTCGAGGTGTGAACCCTGCCCTGCGACTCGGTTTCGGGCACGCGCTGAACACGGTGAACGCCGCTTTCGAATTTAAGCTGTTTGTACGCGTCCCTGCCGAACACGTTGAAAACCACTTCCTTAATGCCGCCAAGCTCGGTTTCGTTTATGTCCACAAGCTCGACTTTGAGGCGGTGATGCTCGCAGTAGTTTAAGTACATTCTGTACAGCTCGTAGGCGAAAAGCGCCGCCTCTTCACCGCCCGCGCCGCCGCGGATTTCCATTATGCAGTTTCTGTCGTCGTTTTTGTCCTTGGGCAAAAGCAGAATTTTCAGCTCGCCCAGAATTTCTTCCCTGCGCTTTGCGCAGTCGTCTATCTCTTCCTGCAAGAGCGACTTCATTTCGCCGTCTGTTTCGGTCTTTAACGCCTCGCGCGCGTCGTCGAGCTGTTTTACGGTCTTTGTGTACTCCTCGTACTTTTGCGCCGTTTCGGAAAGCTCCGCCGCGTCCTTTGCGGTTTTGGTCCACTCCGCCGTATCGGAAATTACTGCGGGGTCGCTCAATTTCTCCGACAACCCGCAGTAACGCTTGTAAATTTCTTCAAGTTTTTCAATCATTTTGTCTTGCATAACAGTAATTAAAACGCTATTTTAAGGAAGCGGTCAACGCCGCTTAAATCTTTCATAACCATTGCGTAGTCGCGCTTGCCGAAGAGTTTTAAAATTTCTTCAGCCTGCCCCTCTCCGCACTCTAAAATAAGCATACCGTCCTTTGCGAGATAGCTGCGCACAACCCGCGCCAGCCGTCTGTAAAAGTCCAGTCCGTCCGCGCCGCCGTCGAGCGCGATTCTCGGCTCGTATTCGCGAACTTCCTTTTGCAAAAAGGGAATATCTCCGCTTTTTATATAGGGCGGATTGCAAACGATTACGTTAAATCTGCCGCGCACCGATGCAAACAGGTCGCTCTGGACGAAGTTAACTTCTACGCCGTTAGCCCGCGCGTTTTCTTTGGCGAGCATAATCGCCGCGTCCGAGAGGTCCGCCGCCGTAACGCTCACTCCCCTGCTCGCGCAGTGTTTTGCAACCGAAACCGCGATACAGCCTGAACCGGTACACATATCCAGCACCTTGTCGCCGTCCTCTACGGTTTTTACAACCGCCTCGGCCAAAAGCTCTGTTTCGGGTCTGGGGATTAACGCTCTTTCGTCCACCTTTATTCTGCAATCGTAAAAATCAACGTCCCCGATAATATACCAGAGCGGTCTGCCCGCAAGCCGTTTTTGAACGATTGCGTTGATTTCCTTGCTTTCGGAAGAGGTCACTGCCCTTTCCGTTTTCAGCTCGCTGCGCTTGATTTCAAGCACCAGAGAGTAAATCCATTCCGCGTCGCTTTCGTCTATATTATTTTCGGCGAATTTCTTTTTTGTGTCCGCAAGCATACGCGACAAAATTCCGCCCGTTATAAACTCGGTTTCGGGCACGGCGGGGTCGGCGTCCATTTCAAGCACCTTGTTGAAGGCGGCTATCGCCACTTCAAGCATATCCTTGTCAGGCTCGCGCGTGGTTAAGGTCTTTTGGATAAGTTTTCCCGGGGCTTTGAAAATATCAACGAACTTGTTATCGAACTTAGCCAAGAATTTCAATATTTCGTATGACACGCCCGCAATCAGCGGAAGAAGCACAAGCTCTATGCCGAGGTTGATAAAAAACTTTGCAACCTTGTTGGTTACCTGAGGACAGACGTAAGTGCCGAAAGCCCAGGTCGCGAGAGAAATTATTACTATGTTTATAAACAGAACAATAAACAGGAAAGAAGTGCCGCACCTGTCGTGTATGCGCGAACACTGCATTACCTTTTCGGGCGTTAGTTCAACCCCGCGCTCGTAAGCGTTGATTGTCTTATGCTCCGCGCCGTGGTATTTGTACAGCCTGCGGATATCCTTTAATAATAGAATAAGCGCGAGGTAAGCGATAAAGATTATCAGCTTGAACGCGCCGAGGAGAACGTACTCCCACACCGTATCGTCCACTCCGGGAATAAGCGGCACCAGAACTCGGGGAAGAACAACGAATATGCCCACGGCAAGGACAACGCCCAGTACCGCCGAAATCAGCGACACCACGTCCATAAGGTTCATTTTCAGCTTTTCCGCCATCCACTTTTGCAGTCTGCCCGCTTCCTCTTCGTCCTCGCCGTAAACTTTAGCCGAGCGCATGAGAGTTTTAACCCCGCGCACCATTGACAGCACAAGGTTGACCACTCCGCGCACGAAAGGTACTTTTGAGGCGCGCCTTACGTTTTTGCCTGTTTTAAGACGTTTGGCTTCCACCTGAATTTCGCCGTCCGGGTCGCGCACCGCGGTAGCCATACAGGTTTTGCCCATCATCATAACGCCTTCTAAAACAGCCTGACCGCCGATGTAGGTACAGCTTTTTTTATTTTTGGTTTTGTTTTCGTTTTCTTTCAATTTTGCCATTCGACTTCGCCATAATATATTTTACAAAAATTCGTTAACCGAAAAATATGGCTCCAAGAATTTTTGGAGCCACATTTTCAGATATTGTATCTTTTTTTAAACTTGTCTACACGGCCGCCTGTATCAACAAGCTTCTGCTTACCGGTAAAGAAAGGGTGGCACTTATCGCAGATATCCACCTTCAACGTTTCAACGTTTTTAGTAGTACCGGTCTTGAACGTCGCTCCGCAAGCGCATACAACCGTCACTTCGTGATAGTCGGGATGTATTTCGGGCTTCATAACTTTTCACCTCGCTAAATTTCTGATACCCGTATATTATATACCAAAGCAAAAGGTTAGTCAATTATTTTATTGTCCGTAAACCAAAATTTATTCTCCGTATGCAAGTTTTCCCCAAAATATATTTGTGGGTGTTTTTAGTTGCCATTCGCCCCCGAAAAGCGTATAATATGCGTAGTATGGAAAACTGGAAATTGACAAGCGTAGAAAATCTTGTTAAAGAAGAAACCGCTTCAACCCCCGTTGAGGCCGGTCAGGTAAAGGTTAAAGTTACGCACCTACTCATCTCCGATTTCGACGCTATGCTGTACAACGGCGACGTTGCCGCGGACTATCCCAAGACCATAGGCAGGTTTGCCGTAGGTATGATTACCGAAGTCGGCGAGGACTGCTTCGGTCTTGAAAAGGGCGCGAGAGTTTGCTTAAAGCCCACAAGATGCTGCGGCAAGTGTCTTGCCTGCAAAAGCGGCAAAAGTGAAAACTGTGAAGAAATTCAGATTGCCGGAAAAGACTTCGACGGATTTTTGCGCGACTTTGTTGTATGCGGATACAACGAGGTTGCCGTTCTTCCCGACTCGGTCGACAATCTGCACGCCCTTTGCATAGAAACGGCGGGAATTGCCGAAAATATTTACGATAAACTTAATCTGTCCGCGGGTCAGAGAGTTGCCGTAGTAGGTTCGGATTTCACCGGAAATATTATCGCGCAGGTTTTGCAGTATCACAAGGTAATCCCCATTGTAATCGACAACAACCCCGCAAATCTTGAAAAAGCGAAAAAGTGCGGAATCTATTATTCCTTCCCCGCCGACGACGATCTCGTTTCAAACGTAATGGACGCGACCAGCGGCGAAATGTGCGCGGCGGCGATTTACTCGTCCGCTTCGAAACTGCCCATTTCCCTTCCGCCCCGTCTCGTCGGCAAAAAGAAAACCGTGGTTCTTACGGGAATACCCTCGCAACTCACCACTTTGAAGGCGCGGGATATTATTGATAAAGATCTGACCTTTTTCAGCGTTTCAAACGCTTACGGCTATGCAGACGCGGTCATAAATATGCTTTTACACGGCGCGGTCAATATTGATTACTTCGATAAAGAAGTAATCACGGAATACGACCCCGTTGCAATTCTGAAAGAGCGTTGCGAAAATCTTACGTCCTCTAACAGAAACAAAATGACCGTACTGAAAATGATTCTCTGACGCGCGTAACAAAAGCAATCGTTTGCTTTGTTTTCATTCCGTTATGCGCAAAATTCCATTTTTATTTTCATTGAATTTTTTGTATCTTTTAATGATTGCGGCTGAAACGGCCGCAATCGTTTTTTTATGTATGTACCTGCCCTCCGTCCTGCCCGTTGCGGCGGCGTTCGTCGGCGTGTGGCTTTTGAACCTCGTTGCAATCACCATGATTGCCGCGCGGCGCGGCTCGCCCGAAATCAACTGCGCCCTCGCGCTGTTCGTGACAGCCCTGCCTGTTGCGGGCGCGGCGATTTACTTTTTTGCGGCGGTGGGGAAACGGCACTGCGGAAATCTGAAAATCAAAAATCCCCAACCCCAAACCGAGCTTGAAAACGCCGCGCTCAAAAACTGCGGAGTGTGCGGCGCGGGGTACGATAATGCGGTTTACTTTGACAGCGGGAACGACTACTTCGCCGCGCTGATACGCGAAATCGAAACCGCAAAAAAGCGGGTGTGCCTTGAATATTTTATCATAAGCCGCGGCAAAATTTTTGCCGAGCTTTTTTCCGCCCTGCAACAGGCGAAAAGAAACGGCGCGGAAATTTTCGTAATTATGGACGGAGTCGGCTCGGCTTTCAGGTGCGGCAGAAAGGAGCTTAAACGGCTGAAAGCGATTGCAGAGGTCAAAATTTTTCACAGACTGACCCCCATGCCCTACTCGCGGCTGAACTTCCGCGACCACAGGAAAATTGCCACTGTAGACGGCAGGGCGGCGTTCACCGGCGGCGTGAATATCGCGGACGAATACGCAAATATCCGCAGTCCCCACGGCTACTGGAAGGACACGGGGGTTGCGGTTTACGGCGCGGCGGCACAGATTTTCGAGGGAATGTTTTTGTCCGTGTTCAGAAAAAAATACTATATGGACTACCCGAAAGGCGGCGAGAAGCGCTGTCTGCCCTACTGCGACTGCCCGCCCCACCGATCGGGCTTTTGCGAAAATTTGTACGCCCACGCAATCGCAAACTCAAAGAGATGCGTATATATCACTACCCCCTACTTCTGCGCGGGCGAAAAGCTATGCTCCGCGCTCGCTTTTGCCGCGGAGCGCGGAGTGGACGTGCGCGTGATTATCCCGCACGTTCCGGACAAAAAATACGCATTCGAACTGTCCAAAGCGTCTGCGGAAAAGCTGATTGCCCGCGGGGTGCAATTCTACGAATACACGCCGGGGTTTATGCACTCTAAAAGTATGGTCTGCGATGACAGCCTGTTTATCGGCTCGTACAACTTCGACTACCGCTCTATGCGGCTCAATTACGAGTGCGGCGTTGCGCTCGACGGCAAGGTGGCAGACGACGCCGAGCGGGATTTTTGGGAATGTCTGCGCCTTTCCGAACCCCTCTGCGACAATCCCTCGTTTTTGCGCAGAGCGTACAGATTTTTCCTCAAACTCGTAGCCCCGCTTATGTAGTTTGACAAATAAAAAAGATACCGTTATAATGGGCGTATGAGTAAATTTTTGATAGCTTCTGATATTCACGGCTCGGCGGAATACTGCAAACAGCTTTTAAGCGCGTTCGAACGCGAAAAGGCTGAAAAGCTTTTACTGCTGGGCGATATTCTTTACCACGGACCCAGAAACCCTCTGCCCGCAGGCTATTCGCCAAAAGAGGTCGGTGAAATGCTGGGCGCAATTAAGGAAAAAATAATCTGCGTGCGCGGCAACTGCGACAGCGAGGTTGACCAGATGGTTTTGCCCTTCCCCGTGACGTGCGATTACGCCGCGGTGTACGCAGACGGAATAACGATGTACCTCTCGCACGGGCACAGACAGGTACCGCCCCTTTTGAAAGGCGACGTTTATCTGACGGGGCACACGCACGTTCCGCTTATCGAAAAGGGCGAATTTTTGCACCTCAACCCCGGGTCGGTTTCACTACCAAAAGAGGGCAGCGCGCACGGATATATTCTGTACGAAAACAAGACCTTTTACTTTAAAACCTTAGACGGCAAAACTTACGATGAAATCAAAGCATAAAAAAACTCCTCCGCGTTGCGGAGGAGTTTTTTGCTGTTTTATTAGCAGGGAATAATTCTTAAAATGTGCTTCCTTGCAATCATGAGAATAAGGTCTAACAACCAGATAATGCCCCAGCCGAGCAGTATACGGAGGATACCCGCAATAATCTTGCCTTCAGCAAATCTTGTAATAACGCCGCACCACCAAGAGGTTACGGGGATAATCGCAAGAATTACGCTGACAACATAGCTGAGCCCGAAATAATCGCCTTTACGACTTGCCATTTTAAATACTCCTTTAAAAAAAGATTTTCTATAATTATATTATATCATATCTGAAAAATATGTCAAGAGATATACATAATTTTCATAAACAAGTTAAGAAGTCCCCTTTCGGGGACTTCTTAACCGAGTAGGACTGTCACCTATGCCTAATCTCATGGGTTTATCTGACAACAAAGCGCAAAATTATAGTATCACGCTTTAAAATAAAAAACATTATTTACGCCTAACGGGCGTAGAAAAATTTTTCCTTACTGTCATTTCGAGCTTAGCCGAGAAATCTTTATTTGCTTTTAACCTCATTGTAGCCCTCATTGGGGGGAAGCCTAAAATGCAGTAACTATTTTTGCGCGGAAACGCTTTGCCCGCGCAAAAAAATTCTTCGGCTACGCTACGCTCCGCTCAGAATGAC
>JAIDFD010000212.1 GCA_029054485.1 Clostridia bacterium
TTTCAAAACTGGGTACTGACGAAGAAGAAAAATTCCCCAAGCCGGACCTTATAATTATAGACGGCGGCAAGGGGCAGCTTTCGTCCGTTAAAGAGGTCTTTGACGAAATGAAGATAAGCGGAATAGAGCTTATTTCGCTTGCAAAGCGCGAGGAAGAGGTTTTTACGCTATACAGCGAAGAAAGCGTAATTATCCCCCGCCGCGACTACGCGCTTAAAACCTTGCAGAGAATACGCGATGAGGCGCACAGGTTCGCGATAACCTATTTCAGAAATCTGCACTCTAAACGAAGCTTCGAAAGTGTGCTGACAGAAATCGAGGGCGTGGGCAAATCCAAGCGGGTTGCTCTTATGGAAAAATTCGGCTCGCTTGAAAAGATACGAACGGCAAGCGTTGAGAGCCTTGCAGAAACCGAGGGCATAGGCGAAAAACTCGCAGAAAAAATCAGGAAGTACTTTGACGAAAATTTATGAGAGAAATTAATTATCCTATCATCGTTTCGGACTTTGACGGAACACTTTTAACCGGTGAACACAATATAACGGACGGCGTTAAAAAAGCCATAAACGAATACGTTGCAAGCGGCGGAGTTTTTGCGGTCTGCACGGGCAGAATGTTGTGTTGTATTTTGCCGAGCGTCCGCGCGCTTGGCTTAAAAGGTTACGTTGTGGCGCATCAGGGAACAGTAATCGCCGACATCGAAAGCGGAAAAACCATTAAGTACGGCGGTTTCAAACTCGAAGATACTGTTGAAATATGCAAGACTTTGGAAGAGCTTAATTACCCGCCCAACGTGTATGCGGGGGACGCTATGTACACAACGATTCCCGAGGACGACAAGTACCTTTTGCGGTACGAGGGAATAGTCGGTTTGAAGTCAACCCACGTTGTGGGTCAGATGTCCGACTATGTTTCAAAAAGCGGCTTGTTTTGCCAGAAGGTCGCTATAATGGTCGCGCACGAAAATCAGGCGGAGCTTTATGCCGAACTTCAAAAGAAGTTGGGCGGAAGATTTGAAGTGACTTGCAGTGCGGCGGTGCTGATCGAAATTTCGCCGCTCGGCAACGACAAGGGCGCCGGCTTGAAATTCCTTTGCGAAAAATTCGGCGCGCCTATAGAG
>JAIDFD010000213.1 GCA_029054485.1 Clostridia bacterium
ATCATCGAAAGCGCGGGTCGGCTTAATTTGATTAATGCATAAGCGATTGAGCATAAACCGAAAACCAGTGCAGGCAAAACAACCAGATAAATAAAAATAGTAAAATGAAATCTAAGCGTTACTTCTGGTAAAAGCCCGTCTGCGTTCTGTACCGAATAGAACGCGGGCATAACGGCAAAAGCCAAACAGTATCCAGCAAGTGCGCCCGCTAAAACGCTTATTCCGAACACCCAAAAATGCTTTGCTATTTTAAAATCCGAGTACCCAAGCGCTTTGAGTATTCCCAAGTGCTTTTTATGGGTATCTATATAGTGCTTGACGTAAAAGGCAAGCATAACCAGCGATGTCGCACCAAGGCAACCTCCGCTCACTCCGCATACAACTTTTGAAGTTGACAGTTGCGCGTTGTAAAAAATAAGACTCTCGCTTGAAATTATAAGTTGTCTGACCCTGACTAAATCAAGCTGATAATTCAAAAACATAGTGCATACGAAAACCGCGCAAAAGGCAATTATTATAATTCCAATAAATTTGAAACCGTCCTTTAAACTTATAACCATATCTCACCAATCTATTTCGTAAGCGTTTTTTATTCTGTCGTTAGTATAAACGTTTTCGATTAGTCCGCTGTTCATTTTAAATACTTTATTTGACGTTTGTGAAATGTTTTGATTGTGCGTAACCATAACCATAGTAAAATTTAACTGTTTTTGAAGCGTTAAAATAAAGTTCAAAACTCCGCGCCCTGTTTTTTCGTCCAACGCGCCGGTGGGCTCGTCCAAAAACAAAACCTCGGGCTTTTTTGCCAAAGCCCTTGCAATAGCTACCCTCTGTTGCTCGCCGCCCGAAAGTACGGCGGGATATTTATTTCTTTTTTCGCCCAAACCAACCGCTTCTATTATTTCGCCGTAGTCCTTATTGCCAACTAAATCCGCGCCCATTTTTACGTTTTTATCAACATTTAAATTAGGCAAAAGATAGTACTGCTGAAAGATAAAACCCACCTTGTTTTTTCTGAACGCGGTAAGCTCCTTTTCGGTAAATCGCGAGATATCGCAACCATCGTAAATAACCTGACCTTCGCTGGGACTTTCAAGACCGGACATTACGTTCAATAGTGTAGATTTGCCTGAACCCGACGCGCCCAAAATTACCGAGCAACTCCCGTCCTCGATTTCAAGATTTACGCCTTTTAAAACTTCGTTTAAACCTTCGCCTTTGCCGTAAAATTTTTTTACATTTTTAACTTCAATCATTTTCTTCACCCTTGATTTTTTTCATTAGGCTTATAAACACGTCCGTCATCATCGCGCTGATTTCTTCGCCGGTAAAACTGCAGGTCTTTGTTGCGCACAAAGTAGCAATGCCGTGCGTATAAATCCATAGATGACGGTAAAGCCTCTCCGCGTTGGTTTTGTTAACCGAATAGCCGTTTTGGATTGAAGATAAAATTTCTTCGTAATGCTCTTCAATCACCGGCAAAACGGTAGAAATATTCGGCTGAGTCTTTTGTTCGGACATAAAAAGCAGTTGAAAAAGCTTTGGCTCGTTCAAGGCAAAAAGAATATACTGAGTGCCCACGCCCCTGAACGCAATATCCGCGCCCAGTCCCCTTTCTACATATTTGGCATATACGACTTTCGCCCTTGCTATAACTTCGGTCTGCACCTCTTCCATACTGTCAAACACGGTGAAAATCGGTCTTGGCGAACTGCCCAGTTTTTGCCCGAGCGCTCTTGCCGTAAGCGCAGACATTCCCTGCTCTTTGACTATTTCTAATGCGCCAACGATAATTTCGTCCCTTTCAAATTTTGCTTTTGGCGGCATAAATTCACCCCTTATTTAAAACTAACGTTTTGCAACATCAGTTTTATTATAATTTAAATCATTGAACGTGTCAAGTTCTTGGCAAAAAAAGTTTGCGGCGCAGGAATTTTTCCTGCGCCGCAAAAAAGCAAAATCACGTTAAAGAATCAGTTAAACGGGTCATAGAAGCCGTCTACGTCGAAGTTCACCTCTTCCGCCGAGTCTGCCGAAGTGCGCTTAATCGGGTTGCCGTTGCCATCGACTTTGGACGTGTCTATTGTAGTTGTTGTTGTCATTACCGCTCCGGGAGGACAGAAAGGAGGCTGTGAAATTGTCATTGACGGTGTAGTTTGCGATGACGAAGTTACAACCGGTGCCTCTTCCTTTTCCGCTTTTACAGGCGCATAGGTCTGCTGGGGCAACATTGCCACAGGCGCGTAGCCGTAAGGCGGCATCATTGCGTAGGGAGGCATCATCTGCTGGGGTGCGGGCAATGCCTGCATACCGTAACCTGAGTTCACTGAAGGATATCCGCCAAAATTGGGATAGCTTGGCGAATAATTCGCGGGTTGGTTTACGCCCATTGCTCCGAATGTCGGCGAGGGGGCCATAACGATAATCGGCTGTTGCGGCTGTTGTTGTGCGTTGCTTTCCGACCTGTTGTTTGCCGCTTTTGCCTCCGCGATTGCCTGTGCCGCTTTCACTTCTGCTACTGCTTGCGCGCTCTTCATTTCCGACATCTGCAACTTCATTTCCATTAAGGTCATAAGGTTGCCGTCCGCCGCGGGAGCAGGCGTTGCAACAGGTGCGGGAGCGTACTGGGGTGCGTAGTGCGGTTGCTGATTCTGCATATTCTGCATAGCTTGAATCTGAGCTTGAGTTGCTCTGTTTTCTGCACGCATTTCCGCCATTTGTGCGCGAATTTCTGAAAGAATGTTGTTATCCTGAACCTGCTGAATTACAGGCTGTTGTGTTTGCTGTACGGGCTGTTGCTGAGGTTGCGACTGCTGCATAGCCATAGTAGCCATACCTGCGCCTGCCGCAAGTCCCGCCTGTGCGCGGATCTTTTCAAGCTCGGCTTCCTGCTTTGCTTTCGCAAGCTCGCGTTCCGCTTCAAGCTTTTCTCTCTGCATCTGGCGCTCTTCCTCGCGGCGCTGGCGTTCCTCTTCCTTACGCGCCTTGATTTCCTCGCGCTCTTCCTTAGATTTCCTGCGCTTGCATGCTACTACTATTATGATAATCAGGAAAATAAGCACTGCCAAAGCTATCAACAGCCATGCCCAAATAGGAAGTCCCAACCACGTTTTTGATACGAAGTCTTTTATGTTGCCGAGGAACGCCGCCGCGCCGCTCGTGGGTACCGTGTAGTCTATACTCTTGGATACCGGACCGTACTCAGTTTCGCCCGTCTTGAACTGCACGTTACGCTCTGCATCGTCGCCGCTGAACGCTGCCTCTACCTTGAACGACCTGCCAGCTTTCAG
>JAIDFD010000214.1 GCA_029054485.1 Clostridia bacterium
GTTTGAATTGGCTACTTTCGGCGGCATAACTGTTGCAATTTTGGTGTTTATTCCGACATCTCTGATTTCTTTGGCGCTATGCTGGTTTGCCGCAGAATTTTGTAAATGTTTTAATAAAAAATTTGCTTTGTTTCTTCCTGCGGTTCTTGCAGTTGCAAACACTGTCGTTTTACTGATCTTGGTGAATGTAGTATTCAGAGTGGTAATAGTTATCGTATAAAATCTTTCATATTCCGCATAATAGTTGTATGAAAAAATTATTAGCTATTCTTGGTACGGCGTGCGTGCTTGCAGGCTGTACGGCGGCGACGGCGGGACAACTTAATCCCGCGGCGGAAAGTGTTTCTCTTACAAAAGGTTGCAAGGCGGCATACCTTATGGATTACGGCACCGGTGAATGTATTTATAAAGAAAACGAAACAAAGCGTATGCCTATTGCAAGCGTTTGCAAGGTTATGACGCTGACTTTGTGTTTTGACGCTATAAACGAAGGTAAGCTTGCGCTTGACGATATGATAACCGCTAGTGAAAATGCGGCCGGAATGGGCGGCTCGCAGGTATTTTTGGGTAGCGGATGCCAATATCCACTGGATCAGCTTATTAAAAGCATTGTAGTTTGCTCAGCAAACGACAGCTGTGTTGCCGTTTCTGAGGCGGTTGCAGGCAGCGAAGAGGGGTTTGTTGCACAAATGAATAAAAAGGCAACCGAACTGGGTTGCGCCAATACTCTGTTTGCGAACTGTACTGGTTTACCCAAAGAAACCCAGTATTCCTGCGCTAAAGACGTTGCGGTTATGTTCCGCAACCTGCTTGAAAACGAGGGCTATTATAATTACAGTAAAGTTTGGCTTGAGGACTTCGTTCACCCCGATAACCGCGTAACGTCTATGACGAATACAAATAAGTTGATACGCAAATATTCGAATTGCGACGGCGGTAAAACGGGTTTTACCAATGAAGCGGGTTTCTGTCTTACCGCAACGGCGAAGAAGGATAATATGCGCCTTATTTCGGTTATTTTGGGCGCGGACAGCAGTGACAACCGCTTTAATTCAACGGTTAGTATGTTCGATTACGGCTTTGCAAACTACAAAAATAAAATAATTCTGGACAAAGACGTGACCTTGAACGATGAATTTGCGGTAATCGGAGGAAAGAAGGACAGCTTTGCGGTCTGCCCCGAGCGCAACAGCTACGTTTTCTCCGCCATAGACAAAACTCCCGAAGTTACGCATAATCTTGTTGCGTACAAAGTAAAAGCACCCGTTGCAAAGGGTCAGGTGGTAGGTAAAATAGAAGTTTACAGAGACGGCGTTTTGTGCGATACAGTCAATGTTGTAGCGGCGGAAGAGGTTAAAAAAGCTAATTTCGGTGACAACTTTGTAACTATTCTTGAAAACTGGGCTATTTAAAAAAATCTCAAATTTTTGAACGGCGGTTGCGCTTAATTTGCAACTGCCGTAATTTTTTTTGGTTAAGCAATTTATTTGACTATTTTCATACGGTTTGTTAAAATAATCGGGTAATTATCTTGTCGGAGATTGCAATGAACGAAAGAGAGACGTTGAAAGTAAATACCAAAGGACATCTGGAAATCGGAGGCGCGGACGCCATTGATTTGGTAAAACGCTTCGGAACTCCTTTGTATGTTTTCGATGAAGCGCATATCCGCAATATGATGCGTGTATATAAAAACACGTTAAAAAGCGAGTACGGCGGCAATGGTCAGGTTTTGTACGCTTCAAAAGCGTTTGCTTGTCTGGCTGTTTACGCTATCGCCCGTCAGGAGAGTATCGGTGTCGACGTTGTTTCGGGCGGTGAGCTTTATACCGCATTAAAAGCAGGATTCGATGCTGGGCAGATATATATGCACGGCAACAACAAGCTTTTAAACGAGTTGGAGCTTGCAGTTGACAGCAAAGTGGGCTGTATAGTCGTTGACTCGTTCCGTGAAGCGGATATCCTCAACGGGCTCGCCGCAAAGCGCAAGGTAATGCAGAACGTACTTATACGAATTAACCCCGGTATCGAAGCGCACACTCACGAGTTTGTCCAGACGGCGAGAACGGACAGCAAATTCGGCTTTTCCGTTTCTGACGGAGCGGCGGAAGAGATTACTTTACATATTTTAAGTAAGAAAAATCTTTGCTTAAAGGGCTATCACTGTCATATAGGTTCACAAATTTTTGAAAAGCAGTCGTTTGTGCTTGCCGCAGAAAAAGTAATGGATTTTATGGCGGGAATGAAAAATAAGCATGGTTATATTGCCGAAACGCTGAATATCGGCGGCGGCTTCGGAATATGGTACAATGACGATGACCCCAAGCTCAAATATGCGGACTACGCCGACTATCTCAAATCACTTATAACGGCGGTTAAAAACAAGGCGAAACAGCACTCTCTTAAAGAACCTTATCTCGTAATCGAACCTGGGCGTTCGATTGTGGGTGAAGCTGGCGTGACGCTGTACACTGTAGGCGCGATTAAAGAAATTCAGGGAATTAAAAAGTATGTAGCCATTGACGGCGGTATGTTTGATAATCCCAGATATGCGCTGTACCAATCCAAATATACCGTTTTGCTTGCAAACCGCGCGAGCGAGAAAAACACTGAAAAGGTTTCGGTTGCCGGCAAGTGCTGTGAAAGCGGTGATCTGATTGCCGTTGACGTTGCGTTGCCGAAAGCTGAAAGCGGCGATATAATGGCAGTGCTTTCAACCGGAGCATATAATTATTCCATGGCAAGCAACTATAACAGAAATTTAATCCCGCCCGCGATTCTAGTCAAAGACGGCAAGGCGGAGTATATAATAAAGCCTCAAACTTATGACGACGTAATCAGAAACGATGCCGTCCCCGAGTATTTGAAATGAATCCTATAGTATACCAGATTTTTTATTATCTTTCGGCGGTAATTGCCGTGTTGTTCGTATTCGTTCCGCACGAGTTTGCGCACGCATACGCGGCGTACAGAAACGGTGATATAACAGCAAAATATTACGGTAGGCTTACCCTTAATCCCGTAAAGCACTTTGATTTAATGGGCTTTTTGCTGTGCGTATTGGCGGGTTTCGGTTGGGCTAAACCTGTGCCGATTAACGCAAACAATTTCCGCAAATACAGAAAAGGGCTTTTTGAAACGGCGGTTGCAGGTGTTTGCACAAACTACGTCATAGCG
>JAIDFD010000215.1 GCA_029054485.1 Clostridia bacterium
TATTTTAGCGAAAATTGGAAAATTTTTTTTGAAAACGGTTTTGCCGCCGAGGAATTGAAGTCCGCGGCTGCAATAATTATAACACTGTATTTTATTCTGTGCGCAGAGCCACTACGGGGTCTTTTTTCGCCGCCGCAGCCGCGGGAATAAGTCCCGAAATCAGCGTCAGCACCACGCTTACGCAAACCATAACTATTGCCTGCCACCAAGGGAGCGCGGCTATGGTGTAAATTCCCACAAGCACGCCCACTATCAGATTTACTATCAGCGACAACAGGTAGGTTACTATTATTCCGACCAGTCCCGCAGCAAGTCCTATTATAAAGGTTTCGGCGATAAACAGACTCTTAATATCTTTCTTTCGCGCGCCGACCGAACGGAGTATTCCTATTTCCTTTACGCGCTCCACTACCGAAACGTAGGTGATAATTCCGACCATTACGGTTGAAACAACCAGCGACAGCGCGGTGAACGCAACGAGGGCTATGGTTATCATCTTTATCATAGTGTTAATCATTCCTATAATAAGCCCTACGGTATCAGTATATTTGACTATATCCGACTCAGCCAGAGTTACGCCGTTATAGCTTTCGCCCGCGCGGCACATATCGTTCCAGCTGTCGAGATAGTCGGTTATTAAATCCTTGCTGTTGAAGTTAAGCGGATAAATGCTTACCGATACAGGCAACCTACTGCCACCCAGCATCGCCGCACTAACGTGCAGTGCCGCCAGCCTGTCGTCCGAACCCGAACCGCCCGTCACCATACTCAACATAGACGTATCCGTTTCGTAAATGTAACCGGTTGCGCTTGCGGTTTTGAACTTATTTCCGTCTACATAGTTAAAATCGTAATTATAGGGCAGGAAATAGAGCGAATCGCCTTTTGCGTTTATATAGTTGACTATGCGGCTTGAAGCCGAAGTATCAAGCATATGCTCGGTCAACGCATTGGTATAGTAAATTCCCGAATTTAAACAGCCGTAAGAAATACTCTTCTTCTTTTGCAGAATAACTTTAACCTTTAAATCCACCGCGCCGTCTTTTGAAAAGTTTTCAGACGAGGGATTGTATTTATATTCTGCCGGCAGTGAAAATCCTTCGCCGAGCTGAAACATCTCGCCCATCGCTTCCGAATAAACTGTATCGTTGGGATACCAGGTAAACGTCTTTGCATTTTCACCGATGAAAAAGTCGTATTCTTTTCCTGCGAGAAAATCGCTTATCAGACTTTCATCGTAATGCCCTTTATCGTCTATTCCGTTTTCCACAAGCGCCTTATACGCGTAATCGAGGAACTGCTCCTGCGTAAAATAACCGAATTGTCCGAGCGCCAGATCGGAAATCTGTCTGTCATCGATAACCATAATAAGGCTATCCTTGCTTTGGAAAATATCTTTAAGCTCATCATCGCTTAGCTTTTCTGTTTTGCCGTTGTAGGTTGCAACAACGTCGTACTGTGATAAAACATAATCGTAATTATCCGGAATTTCGCTGAACGAGCCTACGGTCGAAATCATAGACGCGTAGTTGGCGTATTCGGGTTCTTTCAAAAGCACGGAAGTATACATCTGGCGTATTGCGGTAATAGAGTAATTTCCGCTTACGTCCTCGTCTGCATCTTCGAATTTGAATTCATCTTCCGTTATTTTGAAATCGGTATAAATATTGTTGGCAAGATTAAAACGGTAACCGTACTGCAACGCGTTATAGTACTCTTCGGGCATCTCTTCTATAAATGAAATATAATTATCGTCTATCTTGTTGGTGACAAACGATTTGCCCATTCCCATAAGATTTTTTAAAAGCGAATCAACGTAAATCTTGCCTTCGTCAAGCTTGCTTATATCAACCTTTTTATCGGAAGAAAAGTCCATAAGCGCTTCAAAGTCGATAGAGGTTTCCGCAATCGTCAACGGATAGCCCGAAAGCATATCGTTTTCCATATCCTTTATGTACGCCTGCACGCCTGAAGAAATTGCAAGCACCATAGAAACGCCTATTATTCCTATACTGCCCGCAACGGACACGAGGGACGTGCGCGCCTTCTTTGACAGCAGGTTTTTGAGGGAAAGCATAAAAGCCATTCCGAAGGACATAGAAGAACGTTTCTTTTTGCCCTTGCTCTTTTTGACCTCTTCAATCTGTTCGGCGTCCGCTTCCGTCTTTTGCTCTTCAGTTTCCGCGCCGTCGTAGGGCATACTGTCGCCGACGACCAGTCCGTCCAAAAGTCGGATTATGCGCGTTGAATACTGCTCGGCAAGCTCGGGGTTGTGGGTGACCATAATAACCAGTCTTTCTTTGGAAATCTCTTTGAGTAAATCCATTATCTGGACTGACGTCTTTGAGTCGAGCGCGCCGGTAGGTTCGTCTGCAAGCACGATTTCGGGGTCGTTGATAAGCGCGCGGGCTATTGCGACCCTCTGCGCCTGACCGCCCGAAAGCTGGTTGGGCTTGCATTTGATTTTGTCGCCCAAGCCGACCTTTTCCAACGCCTCGACTGCGCGTGCGCGCCGCTCTTCCTTGCTGACGCCCGCAATCATAAGCGCGAGTTCAACGTTCTGCAAAATGGTCTGGTGGGGAATTAAATGATAGCTTTGAAAAATAAAGCCTATCGAGTGATTTCTGTAAGTGTCCCAGTCTCTGTCGGTAAACTTTTTCGTGCTGGTGCCGTCTATAATGAGGTCGCCCGTGGTGTACTTGTCAAGTCCGCCTATGATATTCAACAAGGTGGTTTTACCGCAACCGGAAGCTCCCAGAATGGACACGAACTCGTTTTTGCGGAAACAGAGGCTGACCCCTTTCAATGCCTGAACGGACTCGCCCGCAGTTTTGTATTCCTTTTTAATATCGTTTAATTGTAACATAAATTCCTCTTAAATTTTCGCCGCTTTCAACCTTGCAAGCGAACGCTCTTTGCCGAGTATTCCCATAATAGTGCATAAGTCGGGAGAATTGGGCATACCCGTTATGGCAATTCTTAAAATTTCCGCAACGTCCGAAACGTTGCCCTTATAATTTTCGGGGTGCGCTTTGTACTCCGCTGTTTCAGCAGCAAAGCCCACGAGGGGCGCGATTGCCTTGACCTTTGAAAACCAAACCGAATTGTCATCGGCGGGGTCGTAGCTTTCGGCAAATTTATCAAGTACCGTATTTACCGTCTTTTTATCAAAGCGGTAATTATACTCGGGCGCGAAAGAATCATCGAAGAAGTAATCAATAAGTCTTACGCCCTGCTCGGCGCGCTCGATATCCTTTCTGCGCTTTTTGCCGCCAACGCCCATAATGAGTGCAAGCACTTTTATAATATAATCTTTATCCTTGAAATGTGCCTTATCTTTTTCGGTGCCGAATTCGTCAACCCAGTTCTTCAAAAATCCGAAACACTCCTCTTCGGACAGCTTTGAAATTTCGGTGCGCGACAAATCGTTGAGTTTATCCAAATCGAACAGCGCGCCGCTCTTGCCCATTTTTTCAATTCTGAATTTAAAATCTCTGTAATCGGCGTCGGGGTTTTTCAAAGTCCACTCCTCGAAGTCGGAGTTTAAAAGAGTCATTAAATACTTGACTACCGCCTTGGGGAAATAGCCCGATTTTCTGTAATAATCGAGCGAAAGTTCGGGATCCTTGCGCTTTGAAAGTTTGCGCTTCGTTCCGCCGTCCATTTTCATGAGCGAGCAGGTGTGCGCGTACCTGGGCGGTTTAAAACCGAGAACCTTATGAAGTTCGATATGAACGGGCAAACTTGAAAGCCATTCTTCGCCGCGGATAACCAGCGTGGTGCGCATAAAGTGGTCGTCGATCGCGTGCGCAAAATGGTATGTGGGTATTCCGTCCGATTTTAAAATTACAACGTCCTGATCGTTTTCGGTAACGGTGACCTCGCCCTTTATCGCGTCTTTAAACGCAATTTTATTTTCCGTACTGCCCTGCGATTTGAGGCGGATAACGTAAGGCTTGCCCGCCTTTACGTTGGCTTCTGTCTGCTCAAACGAAAGATTGCGGCACTTTGCGTATTTGCCGTAGTAGCCCGTAATCAACTTTTGCGCGGTCTGCTCTTCGCGAACGGCGTTCAACTCGTCCTCGGTGCAAAAACAGGGATAAGCAAGCCCCTGCTCTATAAGCCGCTTTGCGAACGCGCGGTAAATTTTTGCGCGCTGTCTCTGATAGTAAGGGCCGTACTTGTTGAGGGGCGAGTCAATCTCCGCACCCTCGTCGAAATTTATGCCGAAGTATTTAAGCGAGCGGATTACGCTTTCAACCGCGCCGTCCACTTTGCGCTTTTCATCGGTGTCCTCTATTCTCAGATAGAAAATACCGCCCGTGGTGTGCGCCGCCCTCTCGTCCGCTAAGGCAGAGTAGAGATTTCCGAGGTGTATAAACCCCGTGGGCGAGGGCGCAAGGCGGGTTACTTCCGCTTTACTTTCGCGCACGCGCTCGGGGTAAATATTTTCGTACTCCTCGGGCGGAAGCAAATCGTTATCGGGAATTAACAGATCAGCAAGTTTTTTCAAATCCATAATTTTTTCCTCTTATTTTTTACGCTTTATGAAGCGTCTTAAAATGAACCAAAGAATTACAAGTATTTCAAATACCGCAGCCACAACGTACAAAAAACCTATTTTGTCAAAGGGCTTGAAAGTTATAACGAAAATATGAAGCAGCAAAGCAAGCGTCCAGATAATAAGCGAGCTTGCAATCATATTGGTTATTCTGTTGCCCCACATCGCGGACATAACCATAAGAACGACCGAACACGCAAACGGCGCGACTACAAATGATAAAAACGCGTAGTCCTCCGTTGATTTAACGAAGTAGAAAACGGTAAACACAACGGTTGCGATAAACCAAACCAGTCCCGCGGATAGAAGAGTGATTAAAAGTCTCTTTTTTCCGATATTCATTCTGGGCTTAACGATATTTTCAACCGAAGAGGTGTTTACTATATCGTCCAAAGTGATATCGTACAGGCGGGCAAGCTGGATAAGCACCCTTAAATCGGGAATTGCCTCTCCCCGCTCCCATTTGGAAACGGCTTTATCCGAGTAGTTCAACTTTTCGGCAAGCTGGGCTTGCGTAAGCTTTGCCTGCGTTCTCAGCTGTACGAGATTTTTGGCAATAGTTTCTTTCAATGCGTCCATAGATTAATTGTACCATATTTGCAAAGGAAATACAAGCAAATAGGCAACTCTACTGTGAGTAGAGAGTGAAATTTTTGTGGTAGAGTCGGTTTTTTAAACGGTTTACACGAAGAATAAATCTGTGGAGTGGAAAAATCGCAAGTAGGTTGTATTTTCGCGGAAAATGAGCGATACTTATAATATAGAAGATGGCGCAACTTTCGCCGTCAAATTAATCTCGGAGTATTGTTATGACTAAATTTGATATTTACGTTGATTCGTCGGCAAATCTCACAGACGAAATGATAGCTACCGCGAATATAAACGTAATCCCCTATATCTGCACCATAAACGGCGAGGAAAGACTTTGCTACGAAAGCGGTAAACCCTTTGCCGTTACTGCAAAAAAACATTACGAGGATATGCAGACCGGCGCGGACGCGAAAACCTCGTTAATCGGCGAGGCGAGATTTATCGAGGCGGTCACCCCCTCTCTTGAAGCGGGCAAAGACGTCTTTATAATTACCATAGCCGCGGGAATCAGCGGCACCTACTCGCAAGCGGTTGCGGCAAAACGCACCCTTGAAAAGCAGTTCCCCAAAAATAAAGTTTACGTCGGAGACAGCGCAAACGCGTCTTTGGGCGAAGGACTGTTGGCGGTAAACGTAGCGAGGCTTCGCGACATTGGCGAAAGTCTTACCGCGTGTGCGGAATGGTTTGAAGAAAACAAGTATAAGATGAACGCATACTGCGTGGTACAGGACTTGAAATATCTCAGAAAGGGCGGCAGGATTTCCACCACCCTCGCCATTGCAGGCACTATTTTAAATATCAAGCCCATTTTAAGGGCGGACGGCGGCAATCCCGCAAAGCTCACTTTTTGGTCAAAGGAGCGCGGCAGAAAAAAAGCGTTCGACGCAATTTTGAAAGAGTTTGACGAGCTTTGCATTAACCCCGAAAACCAGACCGTGGCAATAACGCACTGTGACTGTGAAGAGGACGCACAAAAGCTTGCCGAGCTTGTAAAAGAACACGGCGCGCGCGAAGTAATCATAGAGTATTACGACCTTTGCACGGGCTCGCACGTAGGACCGGGAACGCTTGCACTGTTCTCTGTCTCTTATCCAAATCTGACGCTGCCGACGAAGATAGAAGTG
>JAIDFD010000216.1 GCA_029054485.1 Clostridia bacterium
ATATCACGTTCGGCAACCGTATAATGAAGCAGATACAAAGCTACATACCGGTGTATGTAAGCTGCGGCGGTGGCGAGTTGGAAGCATTGGACGATATACTAGCAAAAAAGGTAATGCGAAAGCTGGGAATGCAGAACCCCGTATATATCCGCAACAACGCGGAAAAACTGATACGGTTTATGGACGAATTATTCGGAGAAGAGAATATGCCTCTTTGCAAAAATTTTGTAAAGAGGCTTGAAAGCAACGCTTAAAATTTATAAAGGTAACTATGAGTCAGCTTGATACATTTTTCCGCGCGGTAGAGGAATATCGCAAACGTATTTCCGAGAGCGGAAACGAAAGACAGCTTAAACAGATAATGTCAGCCAACCCCGATTCGGACAGAATAGAGGTTGTTAAAACCGACTGCAAAATCGAAAAAGACTGGATTGAAGCTATCGAGGCGGGACTCGAACACATTGAAAAAGCAATCAATGAAGAGCGGCAGTTTATCCGCTCCAACGGCGAAGTCGTGCCCATTGAAAAGGTCAAGCAGGTTTCGCGCGAGTCGGTCGAACATCTTGCGCGGCACAGCAATTTACTGACGCGCGAAAACGAAAGTAAGGACATTATACCCGACAAGCTTTACACGGTTGAAAGACTTACAGACTACGCCGTGTACGAAAATAAGTTTTTGTATATGCTGTTGTGCTTTTTGCGCGACTTCCTTTCATACCGTTACGATAAAATCCGCGAGCTTACAAATACCTATTCGGGCGGTCTGCAAATCAAAAAGAATGTCCGCACGGGCAACAGAAAAACGGCGGTTGAAATCAAGCTTGACGAGCGGATTTTAAACGATGAGTACACCGTAAGCCACAATCCCGTAAAGGACGAGATTGACAGGATAGATCTGATTTTAAAAACAATCGTAATGCTTCTGTCAACGCCGCTTATGGAAGCGGTTTCAAAGGTTCCCATGCTCAAACCGCCCATTACAGAAACGAACGTGCTGAAAATGAACAAGCACTTCAAGGGCGCGAAAGAGCTGTATTATTTCCTCGCGGCGTATGATAAAGACGGCTTTGAGGTCGTGCAAAAAACCGAAGTTTTAAGTCCCTTCAAAACGGAGACGGCTGAGGATTTTGCGCAGGTCATCGCACTTTTATCCTTTTTGACTTACGAACACGGCTTGGGACTTAAACCGGAACTCAAAGAAATTTATCTTAAAACTTTGAAGGAAGAAGAGGAAGAAAAGGCGCGCGAGCTGAAACAAAAAATCAAAAGCTTGAAAAAGCGCATTGAGGAAACG
>JAIDFD010000217.1 GCA_029054485.1 Clostridia bacterium
CAAAGCAGGAAGCCGAGCTTGAAAAGATACGCGCACAGGCGGGAATGGGCATGGCAGGCGCAGGTATGGCAACAATGGCTATGCAACAGCCTGTTCAGCAGGTACAACAGCCCGTACAGGCGGTTGACAACGGCGCACTGGCAAGAATAGAGGCAGAAATTGCTCAGATTAATCTTAAAATTGCAAATCAGCAGTTTGCGCAACCGCAGTATATGCCGGTTCCTATGCAACAGCAGATGCAACCGCAGTATATGCCGATTCCTATGCAACAGCAAATGCCTATGATGCCTATGCAGGCGGGCGGCGGAACAAGCGGTGAATTCTCAGAACTGAGAGCGGACGTCCGCTCGATGCGCGAGGAGCAACGTTCCGACAGGGAAGTTGCCGCACTCAAAAAGGAAATGGAGCTTGAATTTGCAAAGATGCGCGCAGACGGCGTGTACGGCAAATCGCCTACGCAAATAGCTTTGCCGACAAACCATTCAGACGGTCAGGAACTGTCGCAAAACGGTCAGCCTATGCAGGCTAATTCCGCTGAAGTTATGGGCGCGATTATGGCGGCGTTTGTGAAGAATATGTCCGCAAACAGCTATATATCGCCTACGACAGAACCCGCGCAGGAACAGCAGACTGATGCTCAGCCTACTATAGCAAACGCAGCAACGAATTATCCTTCCGATGCGGTGATTACGACCACGACTACTGTGGACACCACAAAAAAGGGCAATGGCCGCGAAAAGAACGGTGACGATGGCAGACTGTTTGACATCGATGGTTTCTACGACACCTTTGACGGGAACAAGTAATCAAATTAAAATTCAGCGGTACTGTTTTGTGCCGCTGAAATTTTTTATTGTATAATCTGATAAAAACGGCGCAAAATAATTTTACAAGCGGAAACGCTTTAATATAGAGCTTGTTTTTCAGATTGACGCCTGTCTTTTTGAAAGACAGGCGGGAGGAGTATTCGTATTTTCGGATACTCCTCTATGAATTTTCGGCAAGGTTTGACAGTAAAATATTATATGAAGAAATTTTTACTTAAAATATTGCCGAAATTGAAGATTGCAATTTGCCTCGCGCTTTGTATATCCGTATGTGTTGCCGTGCCAAGCATGGCTTTTACAAAAACAAGCAAAAATGCTGCGGCTGACGAAAAAGCGGTTTTAAGGATTTGGCAAATTGACTCGTTTGAGGGCGGTAAGGGATCGCGCGCAGACTTTTTGCAGGCAATCGGCGATGATTTTGCTGGAATTGGCGGGAGCTACGTTTCGGTAGTTTCGTTATCGGCAGATGCGGCACGTTATAATCTGGGCGCCGGGAACATTCCCGACTTAATTTCTTACGGCGCGGGCGTTTACGGAATTGAGAGTTTTATTAGTGGGTATTCGGCCTGGTGCCACGGCGGTTATTGTTTGCTGACGCTTGATACGTCTGCCGATTTTGCGGACGTCAACATTGATAATACCGTAATCAATGAAGTTAACGATCATTATTACGGCTTTGCGGCGATAATCTGCGG
>JAIDFD010000218.1 GCA_029054485.1 Clostridia bacterium
AAATACAAATATTCCCTTAAAAATTTTAAGGGAATAACGTAATATTTTACAATGCCGAATTTTCGGGGAAATTTACGTCCTGAATATGAACGTCAACCTTCGCAACCTTATATTTCGTCATCGACTCGACGTTGTGCTTTATGGATTGCTGAATTCTGAAAGCGAGCGAGGGTACGTTATATGTTGCGTCCACCTTTACGCTTATATCAGCAATAATTCCTTGTTTATCGAAATTGAGTTTTATACCCCTGTTCTTTGTGTTGAGAAGGGAAACCCCGTCAACCTCTTCGATAGCAAGCGAAACTATACCGCTGACTATGCCGGAGTTATAGGTGATTTTTCCTTTCTGCGTAGACGTGGGGTCATGCCTTATGTGTGCCATATTTTTCTCCTTAACGTAAGTATAACACAGTATTTTTAAATTTGCAACTTACAAACTTAAATTTGTGAATAAACAGGCATAATTATTACGTTGCCGGGTTTTACGTTCGCTTCTTTGGAAAGGCAATAGTAAATTGCGACCGCAGTGTTTGCGTCAAGTTCGTTGGAATTAATGAAAACGTTTACGTTATCTGAATCCATACCTATAGAAACAACCGCGTCTGCAAAGCCTCTCGACTTAATCATGGTTTCAAGAACAAGTTCTTTTTCCATAATTTCAACTAACTTCATTTTCATATCAACTGCTTCATTGTACTTTTCGCTACCTTCTTCATAGAGTGCGATGATGCTGTCAAGCTGAACAAGCTCTTCGCTTCTTGTGGTAGTTCTTTCCGAACGGTATGTAGCAAAATAGTTTGCTGTAGCAACAGCCGTGTCGCCGGTGGCAACTCTGGTCTTTGCAAGCAGTACGTTTAAAACTGCCGTTAAAGCGAGTAAAAATACGAGTGATGACATTACGATGATTTTTTTCTTTTTAGTCATAAATTTCTCCTTATACAGTCATTGAATAGATTGCAATAATATTTTTTTGAATGTTTAACGCAGTAGAAACAGCGTTTAAAATGTTACTTCTGGTCATTAAATTGTTTGCACCGTCGCAAACTATGACTACACCGAGGATTTCTCCATCGTTTTCCGAAATCATTACGTCCGTTGCTCCCACTCCTTCTATACTGCTTAAAATCCCCATCAGCTTGACCTCCGTCACGCTTTTCTGGGTATCGGTTACGGAAACTTGGGACGACTTTGAGCTTTTGTTAATAAAATAAACGGCGCCAATAAGTATTGCAATAAGCAAGACTACTATGATTATTTTTTTATTCTCTTTCACGTAATCAAGGACTTTTCGCATATACTGTTATATTTATATAACCAAGCTGTTCCAAATATTCATAAATATCTTCGATTAATTTATTATTTTGCGAAACTGTCTGCACGCTTACGCTTTCAACAGTAAAATTGACCCCGTCATATACCACGTTTACATTACACACGCACTCTTCTTCAAATTCGCTGTACAAAAGCTTTTCCAGACTGCCGCTCTGGTTTTTTGAATAAACGGTTGCCACATACTCGGTATCGTAAATAGCTTCGCCTTGCGATGATGTTTTTATTTTGAATATACCCGTTATCGGCTGGATAAGCACGAGGATACACGCCATACGCATAACGAATACTATCGTCTTATTAAGTTTGCCCTGCGGAATTATCAGCGAAACTATAACTGATAAAAAAATAACCGCCGCCGCCGTCAAAAGATAGGTTTTCATATAAAACTGTTTGCCGAATTTATTATAAGCATAATGATCAGTGCGTACATAAACGCCACCGTCAGAAGTCCCGCTATAAAGTACTCGATATCCTTTGACAGGTCTGACAGCAGATTGTAAAGTGTATTTTCCCCTATTGGCTGGACTATCGCACCGACAAGCTTCAAAATCAAAGAAAATGCCGCCAAAAGAATTATGGGACCCAAAATCTCGAACAACAGCAGGACAAGCCCGCATATTCCCACCGAACTTTTAATTAAAAGCCCCGCCGAGGTCAGCATATCAAAGCCGCTAGATAAAAAGTTTCCCACTATCGGCACCGAGTTGCTCACCGCATATTTAGTGGCTTTGAACAAAATACCGTCAAAAAGCGAGGACGCGGAACTTTGCGCGGTTATAAAAATACTGAATACCGTAACCGTTATGCCTATAACCCACTTCATTATGCTTTTTACAAGCGCGGTTACGCCGGTAAAGGACATCTGGGAATTTAATTTGGACATAAAATTCAGTATTATAACCGTAATAGTCGCAGGGAATATAAATCCGCTAATTATTTCGATTGCACCGCTTGATAAAAAAATTGCAGACGGCTGATAAATTGCCGCAGTGCTTGTCCCTCCTGTAAGAACGGTCAGAGTTGCCAGTATGGGCGTTATAATTTCAATCTGTCTCTTTACGCTGTCAATGCAGGATATGCAGTCGGAAATTATCCCCACAAGCATAGACGCTAGTAAAAGTATTATCAGCGAATAACACGCAAGATGGACTATTTTTGAGGTGGATTTACCCAATAAATTGCCTTCTGCCGAGCTTACTACCGCCGACAGAAGCGCTATTGCGGTTATTTCCGCAAATACGGGTATGAGTGTTATTATGTTTTTGAAAATTACCGAAAGCAGTTCGCTGATTAATCCGCCGTAGTCGGTGTTTAGATTTCCGTTGATTAAATATTCTACAATTTCGGACGCGGTACTGCCGAAATTGTAGAGATAACTGTTTGAGTTGTCGTCCAGATATTTTTGCAGCTCAGACAAATCCAAATCTTCCAAAAGGTCGGATATACTTTCATTCAACTGCTCGCCGCCGGCATCGGCAACCGCAGTGACGCCGCCTATCGCGGCAACAAAAACCGCGCAGGCAATTAAAAAAATCAGTATAATAACCCGCTTTTTTATACCAGCTCGATAAGCGACACTATGATTTTGTATGTACTGTTTAGTATCGGGACGGATACTACGAAGATAATTATTTTTCCGCATAAAACCAGCTTGTCCGCAGTGCTTTCAAAACCAAGTTCTTTAACCGAACTTGCAGTAAGCTCCACAAGGAAACCTATTCCTATAATTTTAAAAATTATTCTTACTATATCGTTATCTATTCCCGCGCCTTCGGTAAACGATTTAATGAACTCTACGCTCTCGGTCAGATAGTCGAAAGCGTATAAAAACATTATGATACCGCCGGCGGTAAGACATAGGGGCACTAACTCGGACTTATGGTTTTTTAAAATTAAGGCGCAAACCGCGGTAATTGCGGCAATACAGCACAGGCGTAATATGTACATCAGAAAATGTCAAAAAGTTGCCTGATCTGGGTAAACAGGTCGGCTATCATAGAGATTACTACCGTCAGGACTATAATTAATCCGACAAGACTGACAACGGTTGCGATGTCGTCCCTATCTGATTTTTTCAAGACCTGACAAATTATTGTTACGATTATGCCGACAACGGCAATTTTAAAAATTATACTTATATCCATTAAGCTAAAAGGACGGCTACCATTACCCCGAGAAGAAAAAATATTTTCACATAAAGCGAACTGTATTTTTTGTAATCGGCGTAGCTTTCTTCCTTATATTTTTTCAAGGTTTGCTTCCTTTCGTTAAGGTAGTCCACCTGCGAAAGTGCGTCTGTTTTACCTAAATTCTGAACATAGTCCCTTACCGCCGCATCATCCGCGCCTTTTAAAACGCACTCGCCGTTTAAAATTTTAGGCACAAATTTAAAAGGCGCCGCGATGGTATCTATGGACGAACGCGAAAATTTCAAGGTGAGAATGAGTTGTTCGTTAAATTCGTACAGCTCGGAAAATATCTGCATTCTCTTCTTTTTATTTGCCGACAAAAACACGCCTATCGAGGTCGTCAGCGCCACCACAGCGATAAGTATCAAAATTTTTATCATATATAATCGGTTGTCTGCCCACTCCCGTAAGCTTTACGTAGTATTCAAAAGGAAGGCTCTTCAGATTTTCTTCGCGTTCTGTATGCGAAGATGCAATCACGCATATTCCGCAGTTGACCGCATAGTATACCGCTTCTACGTCCTCATTGCCGTACAACTCGTCCGTTATAATAACATCGGGCTTCATTGCTCTTATCGCGCTTGCGATAGCACTTTTTTTATTGCAAGAACGGATAACGTCTACCCGATCTCCCA
The DNA here is from genome assembly GCA_029054485.1 of Clostridia bacterium. Lineage (GTDB taxonomy): Bacteria > Bacillota > Clostridia > Christensenellales > Borkfalkiaceae > Coproplasma. The sequence continues at coordinate 4,157 of JAIDFD010000218.1, forward strand.
AATCAAAGCCATTGCCTTCACCGTCCGTTGCCGAAATTTCATTGCGCTCGTCAAACACCAAAACGTTGCATTTATGCGTTTTTCCAAGAGTTGTGGCAATATCGCGCAACATTGTGGTTTTGCCTAAACCGGGTTTGGAATACAGTAAAGTACTATGCAAACTGTCTGAAAACAGTTTTTTAACTATAAAATCGGCGCAACCGACAATATCGTGAGGTATTCTTATATTTATTGAAGTTATATTTTTAATGGCAATAATTTCACTGCTGTTTGTGACGTACTCGCCGGCAATTCCTATTCTAATTCCGTGGCCTACCGTAATAAATCCGCTCTTCATCTGTTCGGTATAGTTGTATATACAGCCGCCGGTAGCATTGTTAATTATTGGCGCAATATCGCCAACGGTCAGACCACCTCTCCCGCACTCGCTTACACCGAATGGATTTAAATATTTATATTCCCCCTTATACTCAACTATTACAGGCTGTCCTTTTCTGATTCTGATTTCCGACAGGTAATTAAGATTGATATTTGACAGTGCTTGTCTAATATCTGCGGGTAAAAAGTATAAATCCATACCTTAACTTATTTGTACAAATTGCAAATTAGAACGTATGTTATTTAACAAATTAAAAAAGCACCCGAAAAAGGGCTTGACAAAATGTCGAATTTTGTAGTTTAATATACATTAAGTTAATATATACAATTTACCAAATTTTGGCAATTTATGTATGTTTGACTTATTAAGAAAGGTTAGAATGACGGCGTAACAAATGAAAAAATGGTTGATATACTTATTGGCTTTAATTGTCATAGTAGCGGCACTATTAATTTTATCGTATGAAGCAACTAAGAAATATGCAATTTATACGGTTAAGTTTTTTGTGGACGGCGAACAGCAAGGTGAGTTTTCCGAACACTACGGCGTTGAAATAGACTTTCCCGAAATCGAATCCCCCGATGAGAATGGAAACGTTTTTATCGGCTGGTTCACCTCGCCAAAATACGACAGTTGGTTTACTTCAACGAAAGTTACTAAAAACATAAATATTTATGGCTACTGGATTCCTTACGAAGACAGTTTGGTAACCGTTACTTTTTACGATGATGACAACGGGATTATCGATGGCTACCCTATTCAGGTTCAGATAGGTTCATTTATTGAAAGTTATCCTCTGCCCGACACCGATGACGGTTACAGACTGGACGCATGGATGGTCGATGGTAAAGCTTTTGATTTCAATTCAAGAGTTTTGACAGACCTTGAATTTTATCCCACCCGCAAACCCGCCGTATATACCGTAGAATTTAAATCTTTGGACGATGTTATTTCAACGCAGACTTACACCGTTGAAAATTACAATATTAAAGTACCCAGTTGTCCCGACCGCGACCACTACTATGCCGGTGAATGGGAAAGTTTTGAGTTGACGATGGGTGACATTACGGTAAATGCAATATATGAACCGATACCTTACACCGTGCAGTATGTTGACGGAAGCGGAACGGTTCTTGCTACTATAGACTACACTGTATTAACTTATATGGACGTAGTGCCGCCCGATCCCACTCCCGTTCCCGGTTGTTACAGCTATTTTGATGATCTTGAATGTGGAGATACTATTCTTCACCAAAAAGTAAAAGCTCTCGATTATGTTATCGAGTATTTTGTAAACGATGAGTTGGTTGCAACTTACAATACAAATATTTTTGATTATTACAAGCTGGTCCCTCCCGAAATCCCTCAAATTCCGGGATATGAAAGCTCATGGGAAAAATATAAGTTACAGCTTGAGACAAACATAAGAGTAAATGCAGTATACGACTTAATAACTTATTATGTCAGCTTTACGGCAGACAACAAAGTTGTTGAAGTTGCCGAGTATAACGTGGAAAATACCGAAGTCGAGATTCCCGAACTTCCAGAAAAGGCAGGTTATACATGCAGATGGGAAGATTTCTATCCTGTAATCGGAGACATTACGGTAAACGCTCTGTTCACGCCTATCAACTATAACGTAAACTTTGTATTGTTTGACGAACTTATAGAAACAGAATTAGAGCTTACCTACACCACTACGTTCAACGCCGAGCGTATGACAATTAATTTGCCCGATTCGGATAATTATCCCAACGTTTCAGGTTGCGGTGTCAAATGGGATGTTCCGAAGAGATTACCGTTTGAAGATATTGTAATAAGCGGATATTATTACGATATTGATTACACATACCTGAATTTTGTACAGGTTGTAGAATATGACGATGAAGAAAATGTAACAGACCGCTCATTCTATGTTACTGAGTCTCCAGACACTCAAGCTCAGGACAACATAGTTATTCCGGATAAATACCACAACATACCTGTTACGCATATCGAACCTTACGCATTTGTCAATGGCAAATTCCAGACAGTTGAAATTTACGCAATTGAAAGAATCGGAGAATTTGCATTCTCTTGTTGCAATTTACTACAAAGCGCGATATTGCATGACGGTGTAAAGATTATTGAAAACAACGTTTTCGATAACTGTTCTAAACTGACAACAATCAGTTTACCCGAAACAGTATCACGAATCGATGAAAGCGCATTTGCCGCCACAGGGCTGATTAGTGTAACTCTACCAGCCGGTTTAGAAGTTATTTCCTCAAATCTGTTCTATTCTTGTCTCAACTTAGAAAAGATTGCAATCCCTGCCAGCGTTAAACAAATATCAACCTATGCGTTCTATGGTTGCAAGTCGCTGACATCCGTAACTATCAGTTCCGGCGTTGAAGTTATCTATCGGTACGCATTTGCCTACTGTCTGTCACTGAAAGAAATTGTAATTCCCGAATCAACTTCTCTTATTGAAAGTTATGTATTTGATGGTTGTAGCAGTCTGAGTTCAGTAAAAATTTTAGGTGACGGCACCAACTGGTATTTCTTTAGAAATCACGATATTAACTCTTTGCAACAATTACCGCAAGACATTTTTACCACCGGTGAAGATTTGGCAGACACCATAGTAGCCACCCCGTCATTCGGATTTTATAAAAAACCCGACTAACCTGTTTGTAGCTATTGCAAATATTTAAATAAAATTTTGTCATATGCTTGATTTTGACTTGACAAGCATATCAAAATAATATAGAATAACAATGCTCAATCAAGTGCACTCATGGCGGAATTGGCAGACGCGCAAGACTAAGGATCTTGTGGGTAACACCATGCAGGTTCAACTCCTGTTGAGTGCACCAAGTTAAGGCTGTAAGTTTAACTTACAGCCTTTTAAATTTAAAAACACGCCGCCTATGCCGATTATTTAGGCGGTTTTTTTACGCTTAATTTAAATTATTTAAAAAGCGCGTTTAGTATTTTACCTGTATTTTTGCGCAAATCAGACAAATCCGAAGTATTATGAATGACATAATACTTACAAAAATCGGCGTTTTCATAGTCAAATTGGCTTGAAATTCGCGATAAAACCTCTTTTTCCGATATCTTGTCCCTAATCATAACCGATTTGACTCTCTCATCTTTACTGCGTAAAATTACTATTACTTTATCAAAATACTTTTCATAACCGCTTTCAAATAAAAGCGGGACTTCGCAAAAATATACGCCTTCCCCGCTCATTTGCGCTAAAGCCAGACGCATAATTTCGGGATGGGCTAAATCGTTTAATCTTTGCAATTTGTTTTTGTCATAAAAAACAATGTCGGCAAGTTTTTTTCTGTCAAGACAATTTTTGTCATCGATTACGTCCCCAAACTCTTCGCAAAGCCGCGCAAGAAAACCACTATCTTTCAATAGCGAACTATAAATGCCATCGCAAGATAAAACTTTATACCCCTGCTC
>JAIDFD010000219.1 GCA_029054485.1 Clostridia bacterium
TGGCAAGGATAAACGCCGTTATAAAGCGCAGTAAGGGTGAAGAAAATAAAAAGGACGTTCTTCACTTCGAAGGGCTTACGATAGATATGGCCGGCAGAAACGTTTACGTCGACGGCGAAAAAGCCGAGCTTACGCCCAAGGAATACGAAATTTTGTTTTACTTCGTAAAGAACAAAGGAATTGCGCTCACCCGCGAAAAACTCCTTCTGGACGTTTGGGGTTTCGATTTTTACGGCGATGACCGAACGGTGGATACGCACATAAAAATGCTGCGTTCCAATCTTAAGCAGTACAGAAAATTTATCGTTACTTTAAGAGGACTGGGATACAAGTTTGAAGTTTGACAAATGTGTAAAACCTAAAAAACTGCATAGTATCAACGCCGTACTTATAAAGTACTTTTTACTGCTTGCGGTGTTCCTTATCGTTATGGTTGAAGTGGTCTGTTATTTAATAGTCCGCAACACTTCCGAGGACAAGGCGCGTGAACGGCTAAGTCTAATCGGCAGAAACGTAGCTGCAAGGGTCAACGATGATGATATAGAGGGATTAATACGCGAATACCGTATGGACGGTATAAACGTTTACGTTCTGTCAAAGGACGGTAACGTTCTTCTGCCCGAGGGCGAAAGCGCGGACGGGGATTGGAAGGACGGAATAGACGGCGTAATAAAAAGACTTTCTGACAAGGCGGGCGGCTCGGTCGTTTATGTCCAGAACAATTATATGACCTACGCCGCCGCAGTTAATTATCAGGGCGAAAGTTATGTGGTGGCAACCTATTCGCTTGCGGTTATCAACGGCGCGGCAAGGAGCCTTTTGACCTATTTCATTATAGTCGGCGTTGTGGTTATCTTGGCTACCGGACTGATTTCTTACACCATATCGCAAAAGCTTTCAAGCGGACTTAAAAATCTTTCATCGACCGCGGTGCGCTTTTCGCAGGGCGATTTCAGCGTTAATTTCGCAAACGCCGAATATCTCGAACTTGCCGACCTTTCCGACACGCTTAACTCAGTTCGCGACGAGGTTAAAAAGAGCGGAGACTTACAGCACGAAATTATCGCAAACGTTTCGCACGATTTAAAAACGCCGCTCACAATGATAAAGGCTTACGCTTCGATGATACGCGAAATTTCGGGCGACAACCCGGAAAAACGCGATAAGCATTTGCAGGTAATTATCGATGAGGCGGACAGGCTCACGGGACTTGTAAACGACGTCTTAGACGTTTCAAAGGTTACGGCAAATCTCGATGAATTAAAATTCAAGGTGTTCAACCTTACCGAATTCTTGTACGGCATAATAAATAAATTTGACTACTTGCAGGAAACGCAGGGCTATAAATTTATGGTGGACGTAGACGCAGGCGTTTACACACGCGCGGACGAAGAGAAGATAGGACAGGTTATTTACAATCTTTTAGGCAACGCGGTGAACTATACCGGCGGCGATAAAACCGTTTATGTAAGCCTTAAAAAAAGCCTGACCGAAGAGCGCGTAAAACTTACGGTAAGGGATACGGGCAAGGGTATTTCGGACAAAGACAAGGAAGAAATTTGGAACAGATACTACCGCGCGAAAGAAAATCATTCCCGCCCTGTCAAGGGTACGGGGCTTGGGCTGAATATAGTAAAGATAATTTTAGAGAATCATTCGTTTGACTTCGGTGTGGATTCCGAAGTCGGCAAAGGCTCGTCTTTCTGGGTTGACTTTCCTAGCGTTCCGGAAGAGCCCGAAAAATAGAATAATTCAGGCGGCGCGGTTTTTAAAAAAAACGCGCCGCCTTTCCGCTTTTTTCGGTTGACTTTTTTCGACCGTTATTTTATAA
>JAIDFD010000022.1 GCA_029054485.1 Clostridia bacterium
GTTCGGCTGTGTATTTTGTTATTAACACCCCGGTTTACAAAATATTAAAAGTTTTAAAAGCGGGCGGCTTCCGCGCAAGTTTTGCGCGGACGCCGATATTTTATGCGGAGCGAAAACGCTTTACAATTTTTTGCGGTTAAGGTATAATTTTTTTTATGAAAACGGCTGACGAGTGGCAGGATTATGAAATAATATCGACGGGCGGCGGAATGAAGCTGGAAAGGTGGAAGGACGTTGTATTGCTGCGCCCCGACCCGCAGGTTATATGGAAGGGCGGGAATCTCTTTGAAAGGGAGGGGATCCACGCCGTTTATAACCGCAGTGAAAAAGGGGGCGGAAGCTGGGAGATAAGAAAGAGCTTCCCGCCCGAGTGGACTGTTTCATACAAGGACCTGACCTTTAAAGTTAAGCCAATGGGCTTCAAGCATACGGGACTCTTTCCCGAACAGGCTGTTAACTGGGATGCTATGCGCGCGCTTATAAAAAAGGCTAAGTCGCAAAACCGCGAAGTGAAGGTGTTGAACCTTTTTGCCTACACGGGCGGGGCTTCGGTCGCGTGTGCGAAAGAGGGTGCGCTTGTAACCCACGTCGACGCGGCTAAGGGAATGGTGGAGCGCGCCGGCGAAAACGCAAGGCTTTCGGGCGTGGACAGCGGTATAAGATATATAATAGACGACTGTATGAAGTTTGTCGCGCGCGAGATCCGCCGCGGGAACAAGTACGACGGAATTATTATGGACCCGCCCAGCTACGGCAGGGGTCCAGGCGGCGAAACCTGGAAGATTGAAGAATGCCTTTTTGATTTTGTTCAGAGCTGTGCCTGTCTTTTAAGCGAAAAGCCGCTGTTCTTTTTAATCAACAGTTACACTACGGGCTTACAGCCCGCCGTGCTGAAAAATATTCTTACTATTACCTTAAAAAACTTCGCGGGCAAAATCGAAGCTTACGAGGTGGGTATTCCCACCGAAGAGGGGATTGCGCTGCCCTGCGGAGCGAGCGGACTTTTTACGGGGGACTGATATGCAGGATAACGAACTTATTATTTTATACGAGGACAACCACCTTATCGTGGTGCTTAAACCGCAGAACGTTGCATGCTGTCCCGATGAAAGCGGGGACGACAATCTTTTGGACTGCGTAAAAAGGTATATTAAAACGACCTACCAAAAACAGGGTAACGCGTATGTGGGATTGGTCCACAGGCTGGACAGACCCACGGGCGGCGTTATGGTCTTTGCAAAAACCTCTAAGGCGGCGGCTCGGCTTTCGCTCGCAATGAAAGAGGGCGGTTTCGAAAAGCGCTATCTCGCGGTTCTCTGCGGCATACTTTCCAAAAAGAAAGCCACCCTTGAAAACTATCTCAGAAAAAACTCGGTGAACAACACCGTTTACGTCTGCACTCAGACCGAAGAGGGCGCAAAGTTCGCTTCCCTCGACTACGAAATCAAGCAGGAAGCCTGCGGGCTCAGTCTTGCCGAGATAAATCTGCACACGGGGCGCACCCACCAGATACGCGTACAGACGGCGGCAATCAACACGCCCGTTTACGGCGATATGCGCTACGGCGGCGAAAGAGCGGTCAAGGGTAAGCTCGCGCTTTGGGCTTTCTGTCTCAAATTTTTGCACCCGACCACGGGTGAAAAGCTTTGTTTTATGGCCGAACCTCCCCTTGATAGCGCGCCCTGGAACAAGTTTGATATAAATATTAAGTAAAAGCAAAATAAAACCGTTTGACAACGGCGGTTTGATATAGTAAAATATTTAAATGTGGTATGCGCTTTAAATGCGCCTGCGGAGAAATATTATGACTAAAAAAATACGCAAAATTTCAATACTCGCTCTCGCCGCGGCAATAATTATCTGCCTTGCGGCGGCTATGGGCAGCTTTATCGCAAGGGCTACGGGAACGGTTACGGTCAGCGGGACCAACGTTTTTACGGCTTCGGGCGAGGCTAACGTAATCGCGGACAGGCAGTTAAAGGATACCGCCGAGGACGGCGAGGAAGAGTACGAGTACTATACGATGTTCGCTTTCGCTTACGACGACGACGCGGTTTCGTACAGAAGAAATCTCGCATACAACTGGTTTGCGCGCCCCAGTGAAACGATTGAAGAAGAGGGCGAGGACGGCGAAACAGTCACTACGACCGAATACGGCGAAGTTTACGAAGGCTTTTTCAATATGGAAATAGGCTTCAAAAACACCGCGTTTGAAAGATTTGTAATAAGACTGGAATCCCAGCAGTACGTCAAGACCAAGGACTCGAAATCGCAGAACTATGTAATTTTTTATCCGCACGCGGATAAAGTCTACGCTATGATAACCGACGACGAGGACGCAGAACTCGACGTTGAAAAAGCCGGTCTTATGGATATAGACCATATTATAATAAAGTTTACTTCCAAATACGCCGAAGATTTTACCGGCGGATATAACGTATACGTCGGCAACGGCTCAACGGAAGAAAATTACGTCACGGGCAAGCTTGAAAACGTCGGCGGCAATTACGCAAAGTCTTCGACTTCTTCCACGGCTCCCGTGTATCCCCTCACGTTCAGAGCGGAATTCGGCGAGGAAGAAACGGAAGAAAGAGAGGCGGCAAAAATGGTGCTGTACTCTCTCAACGGACAGAGCTTCCTTCTTTCGGGTGTTCAGCACAACTCTGCCGAGGATTATTACTACGGCGGAATGGTCACCGATGACACGCCCCCCGTACTCTGTCTTGAAGAGACGGTAAACTTCTTTACCGTAGACGAGAGTATAGACGTTGACTACGCCGTAATAGACGTTTTGCGTACTTCGCCCAGAGCAACCTTGAACTATTACGTTTTGACTTACGAGCAGTACAACGGTGAGGACGTTGACTACGATGATTTTGAGCTGTTCACCGAGCTTTCGTCTGCCGACAGTTATTATCTTGAATCAGACATCGACAAATACTATCCCGAAAACTTAAACGGCGTATTTGCGGACGAGCATCTTAAAGCGGATATGGCGGTTAAGGTATACTTTACGCTCACCGATATAACTTCCAATGCGGAAACCGACTATGTTTATCTCGACTGGTACGTTCCTGCGGAATATAAACTCACAATCAACGAGTCCGACTTTATCGCGGTAGCGGAAGATACTCTCGGCGCAACCTACAATTACGGCGATGACTGGGCTGATATTATAAAGGATTATCAGGCGAAGGTGGACGAACTTGCCAAAGACCTTTCGGCGGGCTCATCAAGCTATCTTTACCTTCCCTCGGTTGAAAGCCTGTTTGCCGACAACGGCACGGCTTACACCGATATGAGATTCAGTATTTACTACTACGGCGCAAGCCAGCTTTCGAATACCAGCCTTTCGTACAACAATCTTTCGATTAACGTTACAAGGGACGGCTATTACCTGTTCACCGTTTACGCAACGGACGCGGCGGGCAACAATATGTACTATCTCGATGAAGACGGCGAAATCGTAGAGTTCGAAGCGGGCGAAATCTGGACTATGTTCGAGGACAAGGACGAAGAGGGGCTTGCGGAAAAACTCCCCTGGTTCCACTTCACGGCAAGCTATCACGGCGTTCAGTTCGAAGAAGAGCCCGGTATGCAGTCAACCGCTTACATCGGCACGACTTACACTTCGGCATCGTTCAAAATAAACGGTATTTCGGGCTATACGACCGATTACAGACTGTTCCTCTTTGACAGGGCGGCTTACTACGCCGACCACGGCACAACGCTGACCTATTCGGAATTCTTGGAAAAAATGGACGAACTTTTCGACAATGCGGAAACGCGCGGATACTTCACTGAAATTCCCGCCCTTTCCGATATGGCTGAAACCGATCCCGACTATGACAAGTTTGCCGACTATGAATGGAACAACACCTCTTTGAGCTTTGTACCTCAGGACAGCAACGCGTTCTATATGATAAGGGCGGAGGTTGCCGACAGCGGCGACCGCGTCAACGAAAAGGTTGCCTGCAACCTCGGCATAGTTGCGTCCGTTCAGGCGAAGACCTTAAAGGGCGAAAGCGACTGGCTTAAAAACAACGTTGCATCGGTTGTGCTTCTTTGCGTAGCGGGTCTTGCGCTTATCGGCATAATCCTTCTGCTTGTAATCAAACCCAAGGACAAGGGCGACGTGGACGAACAGTTTGAAGCCGTAAGAAGCAAAAAGAAATTAAGAAACAAATAATAGGTAATAATAGATAAGCCGCGCGGCGTATACGCTGCGCGGCTTGTTTTTATAA
>JAIDFD010000220.1 GCA_029054485.1 Clostridia bacterium
CAGGCACGAAATGATTTTCAGATACCTCCACGAAGCGTTTACAAAAGGCGTGCTTTTTCCAACGAATCACCCATACTTTACATTTGTAGCGAGTGCGGATATATGCACACTTCGACTAAAGCCTGGGACGTGTGCCCTCTTTGCAAAGCTAGTCAGGGCGAAGTCGAATTGCACATTCCGTTTCAAAAGGAGAAAATATGAGAAAAACCAACGAAAACAGCAAGCAGTCTAATACTAAGAACTGCGGCAATAAGAATTGCGGAAGCAAGACCAGCGGGACGAAGAACTGTGGCAAAAACTCGAAAAACAGCAAATAAGTCTGTATTCAAGGACAGCTACGACCCCAACGGAAGTTACACGGGAACGCCTATGGACGGTGAAAAACCCATTCAGGACGCGGACGATCTGTAACACAATTCACGGACTTTTAATTCCGTGAAATAAAAAGGGCGCGGGACGAATTTTCGTCCCGCGCCTTAATTATTAATTCAGCTTTTTAATTATTTTGGCGGGGTTGCCCGCTATAACCACGTTTGAGGGAAAAGATTTGGTTACCACCGCCCCGCTTCCCACTACCACGTTATCGCCTAAGGTAACTCCTGGATTGATTACGGCTTGCCCGCCTATCCAGCAGTCGTTGCCGATTTTTACCGGTTTGCCAAGTTCCAATCCGCTTGTGCGCGTTTTCCTGTCAAGCGGGTGACAGGCAGTGTATATGCCCGCCTGCGGCGCAATAAGACAGTTGTCGCCGATAGTGACTTTGCAGACGTCTAAAATACATACGCCATAGTTGCAGTAAAAATTTTCGCCCACTTCGATATTTTTGCCGTAATCGCAGCAAAAGCCCTGTGAAAGGTAAACCTTGTCCCCCGTTTTGCCGAGCAATTTTTTTGCGAGTTCGCAACGCTCATCGTCGGTCAATCTGAAATCCATAAGCTTGGAGCAGAGTTCGACCGCGCGCGCGTGTTCATCTTTAAGTTGTTTATCGGACGCATCGTACAGCTCGCCCGCAAGCATTTTCTGCTTTTCGGTCATATCAGAACAAACCTTCGATAAATTCTTCGGGGTCGAATTTTTCAATATCTTCAAGCTTTTCGCCCGTACCTACGAATGCCACGGGAATTTCAAGCTCGCCGCAAAGCGAAATTACGAAACCGCCCTTTGCGGAGCTGTCCAGCTTGGTTAAAACTATTCCGTCGAGCTCGACCGCTTCATCGAATACCTGCGCCTGGTTTACCGCGTTTCCGCCCGTGGTAGCGTCCAAAATAAGCAGTTTATAAAAATTAGCCTGCGGACACTCGCGCTCTACCACGCGGGACATCTTTTTCAGCTCTTCCATAAGATTTGCCTTAACATGAAGTCTGCCCGCTGTGTCGATGATGACAACGTCCGTACCCTTTGCCTTTGCGGAAGTCAGCGCATCGAAAACCACCGCCGAGGGGTCGCTCCCCTCTTCGTGCTTGACGATACGCACCTTTGCGCGGTCCGCCCACACTGTAAGCTGGTCGGCAGCCGCCGCGCGGAAGGTATCAGCCGCGGCAACGGTAACGCTCTTTTTTTGACTTAAAAAGTAATTGGCAAGCTTGCCCACCGTAGTCGTCTTACCGACTCCGTTTACGCCGACAAGCATTATAACGGCGGGATATTTTATATCAAGCTCTTCCGCCTGTGTAAGCTTTTCTTCCAAAACGTCCTTTAAAAGGTCGGTTACGAATTCCCTGTCCTTCAGCTTTTCCTTTTTCGCTTCAAGGCGGATTTCCTCCACCACGTCCTCTGCGGTGGTAACCGAAATGTCGGCAGAAATCAAAATTTCTTCAAGCTCTTCATAAAAATCATCGCCGAGCTTATTTTTCGAAAAGAGGTTTGAAAGCTTGCTTGCAAGTCCTTCCCTCGTCTTTTTAAGTGCGTTTTTAAGCTTTGAAAAAAATCCCATAAAACACCTTTTTAAAATTACATAATTGTGTCGCCGCCCAGCCTTGACTCAACTTCGGAAAGCTTGACGGAAACTATTTTTGAAACGCCCTTCTCTTCCATGGTAACACCGAAAAGAATATCCGCGTTTTCCATAGTCGGTTTTCTGTGGGTGATGACGATAAACTGGGTCTGGGTTGCAAACTTCTTTAAATACTTCGCGTATCTTGCAACGTTCGCCTCGTCCAGAGCCGCCTCGATTTCGTCCAGTACGCAGAAGGGCATGGGGCGCATACCGATAATCGCGAACAGAATCGCAATAGCCGTAAGCGCGCGCTCGCCGCCCGAGAGAAGCGAAATTTTCGTAAGCTTTTTACCGGGGGGACAAGCGACAATTTCAATGCCCGCGTTCAGCGGGTCATCGCAGTCGGTGTAATCGAGCTGTAATTCCGCCTTGCCGCCACCGAAAAGCTCCTTAAAGGTCTTTTTGAAGTTTTCGTTTATGAGGTTAAAGCCCGCATCGAAAATTTTGAGCATCTCCGCGCGTATATCGTCCAGCGCGGCGGTCAAATCTTCTATAGCCTTTTCGAGATCCTCTTTTTCGGCAGTCATTTTTTCGTAACGCTGCGAAAGCTCGTCGTACTCCTCAACCGCATTGTGGTTGACCGGTCCGAGCATGGTAATCTGTCTTTTCAAATTCGCTATAGTAGACGAGGACGTTGAAACGTCGTAATCATCGACCTTGTATTTAAGACAGCCCTCGTAATCCTCTCCGTATTCTTCGGATATGCGCTGTTGCAAATATTCGAGTTCGGAATCGATTTTTTGCAGTGCAAGCTCTATCTGCGACTGCTTTTTGGTCAAATCTTCCTTTTCCTTGTAAACGCTCAGCCTGTCGCTGTCATACTGCATCATCTTGCGGTTCAGCTCTTCCTTGCGAGCCTGATTTTCAGCAACCTGTCTGTTTAAATCCTCTACGACTTCCTGCTCTTCCTTTGAAAGCGCTTCCTGCTGTGCCTGCTTTGTAAAGGACTGCATTTCTTCTTCTATGCGGGGAATGCTCGCCTTGGTACTCTCTAACCTTTCGGAAAGCTCTTCCCTTTCGGTGTTAAGTCTTTCTATATTTTCCGTGCCCGATTTAACCGCGCTTTCCAAAGACGCGATTTCAACGAGAACGGAATTAAGCTTCTCGGCTTTTTCATTGCGCTCGGCGTTGAGTTTATCGTATTGTGCGCTCATATCGTTGATTGCGGACGAAGCCTTATCGGACTGCTCGGACAAATCGCTCGCGCCCTTGGACACGCCGCTGTACTCGCTGTCAAGGCTAGAAAGTCTGTCCTCCAAAGCCTGCAACGACTGACCGTAAGCCGCATACTCGCTTTCGGCGGACGTCACGCTCTGCATTAAGGACGACTGTTTTTCGTTCAGAGCGGAAAGCTCGACCCTAGCGTTCTGCAAACGGTTTACAAGTTCCTGCTGTTCGGCGTTTGCCTGCGCCTGTAAGCCCTCTAATTCCTTACGCTTGATTTCCGCGCGGTTTAAAGCGCTCTTCTTGCTCTCTATGCCCTCTTCGATTTCCTTTATACGCCTTTCGTTAGCGAGCAGGTTACCCGCGATTTCACGCTTGGAGCCGCCCGTCATCGAACCCGAAGTCGCTATAACGTCGCCGTCGAGCGTTACTATTTTAAACGCTCTGGGATAGCGGCGCGCAATCTGGGTTGCGTTTTGTATGTTGTCTACGATTAACGTATTGCCGAGTAAATGGTGAATTACGTTTTCAAACTTTTTGTTGAATTTTACTAAATTTATTGCGAAGCCTATCGCGCCCTTGTCGTGCGCGGCTGACTTGATTTCGTTGTTTTCAACCTTGGGTCTTAACGCCTCTATGGGCAGGAAAGTAACCTGACCCATTCTGTTGCGCTTTAAATACTCGATTAAAAATCTTGCGTCATCGCGGGTCTTGGTGATTACGTTCTGCATTGCGCCGCCGAAAGCGGTTTCGATTGCAACCTCGTACTCGCCGTCGCAACTTACCACGTCCGCGATAAGTCCCTCTATTTTTTCAGAAACCTCGCCGTCGGATTTGGCGTTGTTCAAAAGTTTTCTGACAGAATAAATGTATCCCTCGAACCTGTCGCGGAGCGCCTGATATGTAGTAAGGCTGTCGTTGAGGCTGACAATCTGCGCCTGCGTATCGTACACC
>JAIDFD010000221.1 GCA_029054485.1 Clostridia bacterium
GAACAAAAGCCTTTTGCGGCTTACCAAAACCAAGTTTTACGCAAGGGCTTTGCTTAAATCCTGCGCCAACGGTTCGGCCGAATTTCTGTCAAACGTGTCCGCGGCGGTGATTACAATGCTGTACAATTTTCAGGTTGATAAATTCGAGGGCGATTTAGGCGTAGCCGCCTACGGCGCGATTGCTTACGTCACAATGATTTTCTACTCGCTGTTTATGGGCTATACGGTTGGTAGTGCGCCGCTTATCGCCTATAATTTCGGCTCGAAGAATAAAGTCGAGCTTAAAAACCTGTTCAACAAAAGTCTTATAATTATAACCGTAACTGGCTTGTTGATGACCGCGCTGTCGCAGGCGCTGGGCTATCCGTTCGTCAAAATGTTCGGGTATAGCGATGATCTTTTCAAAATCACACTCAGGGGTTTCAGAATTTACAGCTGTGTGTTTATAATAGTCGGGTTCAATATGTTCGGCTCGTCGCTGTTTACCGCGCTGAACAACGGACTGATTTCGGCGGTCATATCATCTATGAGAATAGCCTTTTGTATCACTGCCGTGCTTGTGTTTCCGCTCGCGTGGGGAATAGACGGGGTGTGGGCGGCAAGTAACTTTGCCGAGCTTTTCGCGATTGCAACCACGGTGCTGTTTGTATTGTTGTACAGAAAAAAATACGGCTACTAATAAACGTTCCGTTTAATCGCGTATCTTTATTGCTTGCGCGTTTGATTTACTTACCGCAGGTCAAACTGAAAAAGCCGCCCCGCGCCATTCGGCGCGGGGCGGTTAATTTTATAGTACCTTAGATAAAAATTCTTTCAGTCTCTCGTTTTTGGGATTTGTAAAAATCTCTTCCGGCGTGCCCTGTTCCATAACATGTCCGCCGTCCATAAACATTACTCTTGTTGCAACTTCCTTTGCAAAGTTCATTTCGTGGGTGACGATAACCATAGTCATTCCCTCGTTTGCCAGCTCTTTTATAAGCTGTAAAACCTCGCCGACCATTTCAGGGTCGAGTGCGGAAGTGGGCTCGTCGAATAGAATGACTTTCGGGTTCATTGCAAGGGCGCGGACGATTGCAATTCTCTGACGCTGTCCGCCCGAAAGGGTGGAGGGATAGACGTTTGCTTTGTCCTCTAATCCTATTCGCTTTAAAAGCCGCATTGCGTTGGCGGCGGCATCCTCTTTGATTTTTTTAGCGCTCGTCTGTAAGGGGGGTACGGTTATCTTTTTGTCCTTGCCCTTAAAGAGATTGCAAAATTTAAGCCAAAGGTTTTTAAACTGCGCCCGCCTTAAATCCTGCATTGCAACGTGAACGGGGGCTAGAGTTATGTTTTTCAGCACGTTCATATTGTTGAACAGATTGAAGTGCTGGAACACCATGCCCATACGGCGGCGCTGTACGTTTATATCCACGCGCAAATCACAGAGGTTGTTGCCCTCAAAAAAAACGTAGCCGTCCGTGGGGTCTTCCAATACGTTTAAACAGCGCAAAAATGTGCTTTTGCCGCTTCCCGAGGGACCTATTACGGCGACCTTTTCGCCCGCGTAAATCTTTTCGCTTATGTTGTCAAGCACTTTCAAATCATCGAATTTTTTAGTGAGGTGCTGGACTTCTATCATTGCGGTTTCATCGCACGGCTCAACGGGGGTTACCTGAGTTTTGATAAACTTCTGCTTTTTATCTCTTTTCACTCTTTCTTAACCTCCTTTCGATAAGTTTTATGACCAGTGTCAAAAGATAGACTATCGCAAGATAGCAAAGCGCGACTACAAGCATGGGTACGAGGTAGCTTGCAAGCCTTTCGCCCGAACCGATAATTTTTGCAACCGCGGTCAAATCTATCATACCTATCATAGATACGATTGAAGTTTCTTTGATAAGCGCGATAAGCTCATTGCCGATAGCGGGAATAACGTTTTTCATTCCCTGCGGAATGACTATTCTCATCATAGTGAAACCGCTTGAAATTCCCAGTGCGCGGCTTGCCTCGGTCTGCCCTCTGTCAACCGAGAGAATACCCGCGCGGATATTTTCTGAAACGTACGCGCCGCTGTTTATGCCGAACGCGATAATGGCGGTTATTTCCATTGGAAAGCCGCGAATGGCAAATATGACGAAAGCCATAATAAAAAGTTGCAGAGCCATAGGCGTTCCGCGTATTATCGTAACGTAAACGTTGCAGATAAATTTGGGCGCAATTAGCCATTTGTTTTTCGGCTGTATCTTAACTACCGCGACCAATGTTCCGAGGACAAGCCCCAAAACGCCCGCGCCGACTGAAATTATCAGCGTGGACAAAAGCCCCTGACCTATCATTTTCAGATAGACCGTGCTTGTGAATATTTCCGCTAAGTTTTCAAAAAAACCTGCCGATACCGAGTAAATCATATTTTCTCCGAAAATTACGAAAGGGAACCGCAAAAAGCGGTTCCCGCCCGTTTAGTTTTGATTATTATTCTCCGCTGTCAAGACCGAGGTGCTTTGCAACGAGGGCGTTTATTCCCTCTTCGCCGAGCTCGGCTAAAACTTCGTTAATAGCGTTCAAAAGCGCCTTGTTTCCCTTGGTAACGCAGATAGCGTACTGTTCTTCAGTGGGGAAGTCCGCAGTAGCTTCTTCGTCGGCGGAAGCGGGGTAATAGAGCGCGTAGCAGACATAACCGTTGTTTTTTGAAACGATGTATTCTGCAGGGAGCTTGTCTACCACGACTGCGTCCGTCTGGTTTGCGCCCATTGCGTCAACTGCAAGCTGTGCGCTGTCGTACGATATGCAGACGGTGCCCGTTCCTTCAAGCTGACCGGTGTAGTCGTCCTCGCCCTCTATTTCAAGATTAACGTAAATATCGCCCGTTGTATCGCGCTGTACGCCGACTTTTTTGTTTGCAAGCTCGCTCCAAAGAACATACGTTACGTCGCCGTCTTCATATGTTGTAACTTCTTTGCTTGCAGGGAAAATCGCATACTGAACGGAAGTGAAGTAGGGGTTAGAAAAATCAACCTTTTCCTTACGTGCGTCTGTAATGGTGATGCCTGCCGCGCCGCAGTCGTACAATTTGCCCGAAGCTACATTGTCGATAATAACGTCAAAGTCGGTGTGGGTGAATACAACCTGCTTGCCCATCTTTTCGCCGACCAAATTCATAATGTCTACGTCAACGCCCTTGATTTCGAGATTGTCGTCAAAGTATTCAAACGGAGCAAACTGTGCGTTTGTGTTGACGTAAATCTTATTGTCGCTGCACGCTGTCAGTGAAAGTGCGCTTGCTGTGCAGATTGCCGCCGCCGCTAAACCTACAAAAACTTTTTTCATTTTATTTACCTCTTTTTTTAACAATGAAATCATATTACCACCGACTTTTTAAAATAGCAAGTAAATTTATATTAATTCAAAAAAATGTATATTTAAACATTTTAGTGTTAAATAGTATCATTAATCAATGAATAAAAAAAGTTGGACAATTTATTGCGGTATGATATAATAAAATCGTTATGAGCGATAAAAAAGTTTTGGGTTTTATGGCGATAATAATCGCCGCGATAGTTGCGTTGCTCTGCGCGGTTTTAATTCCTATGAACTGCGCTTCATTGGCGCCTGACAACGGTAGCTCCGATGGCGGCACCGGCGGCGGTACGGGTAGCGGCAGTACTCCGCCTGCGGAAAATGTGCGTAATGAAAGCACTGCGCAGATAAACAATCCGGACCAGGGCTTTTACCACCCCATTCTTGTCAGAGTCAAAGAGGACGGAATAAGCTATGCGCAATACGTTGTAACCGACAGCACACAGCTTTACCACCTGCGCATAGATATAAGCGCGTTTTCGGCGGCTGTGAACGGCTCTGCGGATAAAGAGCTTACCGCGTCCGCGCTAGAAGGGATAGAGGGGGTTTTGCAGTATCTGCGCTCGCGCGGCAAAAACGCGGTCGTGCGTTTTGCCTACGATCCGAACTACGGCGGCGCGTCCAACAAAGAACCCTCTATGAAAATGATGCTCCGCCATATCGGGCAGGTTTGTCCCATACTGAATAAATATCCCGCAACGATAACGGCGGTGGAAGTGGGGCTTTTGGGGCCTTGGGGCGAGATGCATTCAAGCGCGGTTGCTACCCTTGAAAACAAAGTCGCGCTGACGAGCAAATACCTCGACAACACGGACGATCTTGCGATTTTGGTGAGAACGCCAAATATTATTTACAGCTATCTGGGAATTACCGTAAACGACATAGACGGTTACGTCGTTCCCGAAAGCTCGCCTGCGTACAGACTGGGCATGTACAACGATGGCTATTTAGGCTCTAACACCGATTTGGGAACTTACACCGACAGGGAGCGCGAAATAGACTTTATGTCCGTGCAGAACGAACGTCTGCCCTACGGCGGCGAAGTGGTTACGCCCGACAGCAGTCTGCACGATATAGACAAGTGTCTGCCCGAAATGTTTGAAATGGGTTTAAGCTATCTCAACGTGGAGTGGAACAACCTCGTTATCGATAAATGGAAAGCAAGCTACTACACATCGGCGTGCGGTGACGACGGCCTTTACTACGGAAGTACGGCGTTCGACTATATCCAAAACCATATGGGTTACAGACTTGTATTAACCGACGGCACACTAAGCTATTCAAACGGTGAAATAAGCGTAAGTCTGAAAATAGACAACGTGGGCTTCGGCAATCTAACAAAATCTAAATTAGTAAAACTCATCTTCGAGGACGAAGAGGGTGGCGTAACCGAGGCGGACGCGGGAGTTTACTTCGGCGGAAATGTCGAAATTAAATCGGCTTGCGTTCTTTCGGGAGAGTACAAAGTATATCTCTGTCTTTACGGCGAGGAATACGCGGGTAAGCCCAACTACGCCGTTCAGCTTGCCAACAATGATATTTGGAATGATGATTACAAGGCAAATTTTATCGGCAGTATAAAAATAAATTAGTTATTGCTATTGCACTGTATCGATTTTTGTGATATAATGTACTACAAGGCGCGTTGCGCCTTGTAGTAAGAAAAACCTCGGCGGTGGATAAATGGGAAAGGCGTTATTTCATAAATTAAAAGAATCGTTGCTGTCGGTTTTGCCGGTGGCGGCGATTGTTCTTATAATTTCGTTTACGCCGCTCGTTGACCTCTCGGTTAAAGAAACGGTCTCTTTCGCCGTGTGCGCGGTATTGCTTATTATAGGTATAGGACTTTTCAACCTCGGTGCGGACCTTGCAATGACGCCTATGGGCGGACACGTTGGCTCCGGTCTTACCAAGTCCAAAAAGGTCAAAATACTTGTCGCCATCTGCTTTGTGATGGGACTTTTAATAACGGTAGCCGAACCCGACCTTTCCGTGCTTGCAAGTCAGGTTAAGGACATAATGCCCTTCGGCGGAGACGCAGGCAAGTGGCTTCTGATAATCACGGTCGGCATAGGCGTGGGAGTCTTTCTTGTACTGGCGGTTTTAAAAATCGTATTCCGCAAGGACTTGTCAACGCTCATAATGTTTTTCTATATGATGCTGTTTGCCGTCTGCGCCGTTCTTATCGATAACGGAAAATCGGGACTTCTGCCGCTTTCATTCGACTCCGGCGGAGTTACGACCGGACCCATAACCGTTCCGTTTATAATGGCGCTCGGCGTGGGAATTGCGCTCACGATAGGCGGCAGAAAGTCGAACGAAAACAGCTTCGGTTTAATCGCGCTCTGCTCGGTAGGTCCCATTATCGCGGTTATGGCGCTTTCGCTCACGACCAACGGCAATCTCGATGTATACGACACGTCTATTTACGATATAGATAATTTCCTCGGCGTACACCTCGGTATGCTCGTTCTTGAAAGGATAAAGGACGTAGGAATAGCCTTGGGTCTTATCGTTGTATTTTTCCTCATTTTGCAGTTCACTGTCTTAAAACTGCCCAAACAAAAATTAATTCAGATTGCAATAGGAATTGTTTACACCTTTGTGGGGCTTGTCATTTTCCTCGTTGCCGTAGAAGTGGGCTTTATGCCCGTAGGCTTTAAAATAGGCAGTCAGCTTGCGGAGTACAACCAGACCGTGCTTGTCGTGTTCGGTTTTATACTCGGTCTTGTCGTAGTGCTTGCCGAGCCCGCAGTTCACGTTTTAAACAAGCAGGTTGAGGAAATTACCGGCGGCGGCGTTAAAAAGATTGAAATGTTAATCGCGCTTTCGGCGGCGGTCGGAATTTCTATCTGTCTTTCGCTTGTCAGAATGATTTTTAAGTTCTCGCTTTTGTACTATCTTATACCGGGATATTTAATTTCGCTTGGGCTGTCGTTCTTCGTTCCTAAAATTTATACGGCGATAGCGTTCGACTCCGGCGGCGTTGCAAGCGGACCGCTCACGTCGAGTTTTATCCTGCCCCTTGTCATAGGCGCATGCGGAAGCGCGCTTGGCAACGACAGTATTTATGATTTTGCTTTCGGCGTGGTTGCAATGGTTGCAATGACCCCTTTGATTACAATTCAGGCGCTGGGCTTCAAGGCTGTAATGTCCTCAAAGGTCCGCCAGAGAATTATTATGCGCCGCATACTCTCCGCGGACGACGAGCAGATTATTAATTTTAAGTAGGAGGGGATTATGGCAGATAAAAAAATATCAAAAACGGTGAAAAGCACCGCTAAAAAAATAAAGGCGGACGTAAGCAAAAAGCGTGCGGACGTCAAAAAACAGATTGCCGAAAAAAGAGCGGCAACCCCCAACACGGTAACTTCCAACAGGCTTAAACTTATGATTACCGTTGTAAGCAGGAACAAAGCGGAGTATTTTCTTGATTTGATTCAGTCGTTCAAGGTGAATATGCAGATGGTTGTGCTTGCAAGCGGTACGGCAGACGCAAAAATGCTTGGGCTTTTGGGACTTTCGGACAACAATGAAAAGGCGGTAATTTTAAGCGTTATTCAGGAACAAAAAATCCCCGCCGCGCTTGTTTCTCTGGAAAACAAATTCAACTCGATAAAGGACGGAAAGGGTATTTCCTTTACTGTACCGTTGACAAGCGTAATCGGCGCGCTGATTTACGGATTTTTGAGCGACAACAAACAAATGGTCAAGGAGGGCAAATAGTATGCAGACGGCATCGGGATACGAAATGGTTTTGTGTATAATCGACTCGGGCTTTTCTGAAACGGTTATGGACGCGGCAAAGGAGGTTGGCGCGCGCGGCGGCACGGTAATCCACGCAAGGGGCACCGCCAACAAGGAAGCCGAGCAGTTTTTCAATATTTCAATTCAGCCCGACAAGGAAATAGTTATGATTTTGGTACCCACCGAAATCAAGGACGACGTTTTGCACGCGGTTTACCGCTCTGCGGGATTAAAAACCGAGGGTCACGGCATAGCGTTTTCGCTCCCCGTAGACGACGTGGTGGGCATTTCTGCCG
>JAIDFD010000222.1 GCA_029054485.1 Clostridia bacterium
GAAGGAAACCGAAGTCATACCTCCGCTTATAGTCCACCAAGAAACCATGTCGGACAGGTAAACGTCTCCGCTTTCGTAATCGAAGTACACAGAGTATCGCGCCACCATTTTTCCGTAAATTTCGGGTGTGAAATAAAAAGTATCGCTGATTTCGACCTTACCGCTTTTATCGGGCGTAACGGGCGAGCCTTCTACGGTAATCATTCCGTCAAAAATCTGCAAACCGCGCACGGCGAAAGTCGTATAGCCGCCGCTGAACAAGTTTTTATAAAAATAGCATTTAACCGCGTCCGGACTTTCAAAATCTTCGTCCGTTACAGCCTCTTCCCCATCGTAGAACACCAAAAAGTATCCGCACATAAAGTCACGAGGATAGGGTTCTGCCGAAGGTTCGTCCGCACCGTTACCGCATGCGCAAAACGCAGTTAAAAAAACAACCGCCGAAAAAGCGGCAATAAACAAACTTATTAATCTTTTACATGACAGCTTTTTCATATAAATTATTTTATCACAAAAAGACTATACTGTCAATCAATACGCGCTTTGCTTCAGGCAAAATTAAAACCGCACGACCCGCGTGCGGTTAAAATAATTTTTTCATACAGTTTGTATCGCGCCTGAACGATTTGCTTATTACGTTTAAAATCGTGACAAGGCGTTCGATTGAAAATTGCTGCTGTCTTGCCGCGTGTTCTTCCATAAAAATCCCGTTCACGGCGGCTTGCATCTGTTCCTTTGTTAAATCTTCGGAAAAAAGTTTTTTGCCTATGCTGTCGCCGTACTCATAAGATTTTTGCAGGCGTTCTTTTATCACCTCGCCCGAAAAATCGTAGTGCGCCTTTGCAAAATCGTTGCAGTACGATACGTCTAAATCCAGCACGGGAATATCAGTCTTAAAAGTCTTTCTGTAATCGTACTGCGCGTCAAAGTGAAGTACGATTATCACATCGGGTTCTTCAACCTCGCCGAAAGGGGTTTCCCTTTTTAAAAGCGGATACAGCGGAATACAGTCCACCGCCCCTCCATCTATGGCCATTTTGCCGTTTATGAACGAGGGGACGAGCCGTAAAAAAGGATATGTAGTCGCCGCGTTCATATACTTCTTCCAAATGCGGTTGTACTGACCGTGAACCCAGTAGTAGCGCGTAATCAACGGAATATAGCACACGGGAAAAATCACGGGAATTTCAAGCTCGTCCGCGGGTGATAAAAGCGCATTCAGATATTTTGACAAAAGGTTTTTGGCGAACATCTGCCAGAAAAGTTCGGACTTTTTGGATATGTCCACTTTTCTGTAAAGTCTTTCGAGCAAGTCGAGTTTATCCGCCGAAAGCGCGTAAGCTGTAAACATTCCGCCCGATGCTCCTGAAACGGTAGCGATTTCGTCCCGCGAAATATGGTTTAAAAGCCCCTTTGTAAAGCCTATCTGATA
>JAIDFD010000223.1 GCA_029054485.1 Clostridia bacterium
GTATTATAGTGTATGTTAAGCAAAGGCTAACCCCTTTCGCCTTACAGGATACTATAAGGCAAATAATGTTACTTAAAGCGTTTAATTGCTTTTTATGTTCGCATTATATCGGGTTGCTTTGCAGCCCGATTTTTTTGGGCAAAAATATTGCGAGGTAAAAAACTATAAAGGACTTATATTCGGTCAACGAAGCAATCCGCGATAAAGAGGTCAGATTAATCGGCAGCGATGGCGAAATGGTGGGCGTTATGTCCAGCCGCGAAGCTCAACGCCGTGCTGATGACGAGGGGCTTGATTTGGTAAAAATTTCCCCCAATGCCGTGCCGCCCGTATGCAAAATTATGGATTATTCCAAATTCAAGTACGAGCAGTCTAAAAAAGAAAAGGAAAATCGCAGAAATCAAACCGTTGTCGAGATTAAGGAAATTCGCCTTTCAATGACAATCGATGTCGGCGATATAGCGGTCAGAACCAAACAATGCCTGAAATTTTTAGAGGCGGGCAACAAGGTCAAAGTTTCCATTCGTATGAAAGGACGTGAAAACGCCCGCGCCTATCAGGGCGTTAAAGTAATGGAAGATTTCTTTGAAGGGCTTGGCGGAAAGGCGGTACAGGACAAAAAACCCGCCACCGAGGGCAGAAATATCATAATGTTTCTCTCGCCCGCAAAATCTTAATATAAAAAATGTAAATCATTTCATTGGAGGATAAATATATGCCTAAGCAGAAGTCGCACAGCGGCAGCAAAAAGCGTTTTTGGCTTACCGCAACCGGTAAGGTTAAAAGACCCCACGGCGGCAAAAACCACAAAGCAGAAACAAAGAACAGAAAGAGAAAGAGAAATTTGCGTCAGAATACGCTTGTTTCATCTACACAGGAATCCAACGTAAAAGCAATGATTCCTTATAAAGGTTAACGGGAGGACTGCACAATGCGTATTAAAAGAAGTGTTACCGCTTTAAAAAAGCGTAGAAAGATTTTCCGCCTTGCAAAAGGCTATTTCGGCAATAAATCCAAGTCTTACAGAATCGCCCGTCAGGCGGTTATGAAGTCTTTAAACTATGCCTACATCGGCAGAAAGCTGAGAAAGCGCGATATGCGCAGTCTTTGGATTGCCCGTATCAACGCGGCGGCAAGACTTAACGGACTTTCATATTCAAAGTTTATGCACGGACTTAAAAACGCGGGCGTAAACCTCAACAGAAAAATTCTTGCCGAGCTTGCAGTAAACGATGCAAAGGCTTTTGCTGAACTTGCGGCAAAGGCAAAGCAAGCGTTATAATTTAAATTTAAGCCTTTTTAATAAGGCTTAATTTTTTATATGATACTGACTTCAAAATCAAATCCGATAATAAAAACGGTAAAATCGCTCGCCGACAAAAAATTCAGACAAAGTTTAAATTTGTATGTTGTCGAAGGCGTGAAGAGCGTGGAAGAGTGCCTTTTAGCGGGTTGCAAAATCGATAAAATTATCTGCACCGAAAAATGGCAGGACAGATTTCAAAATCCCGTAGTTGTTTCGGACGAGGTTTTTAAAACCGTTTCAACCGAAAAAACTCCGCAGGGCGTTTTGGCGGTGGTGCAGATTCCGCAGCCTGAGCTGAAAGCCCCTTCGGGCGACTGTCTGCTTTTGGACTGCTTGCAGGACCCCGGAAATTTGGGAACGGTTATCCGCACGGCTAACGCGGCGGGGTATGAAGATATTTATCTTATCAACTGCACCGATCCGTTTTCGCCGAAAGCCGTCCGCGCCAGTATGGGCGGGATATTCCGCGTAAACCTTTACCGTGCCGACCGCGCTGAAATCTTCAAATTTTTAAGCGGCGTTCCGCTGATTTGTGCGGATATGAACGGAGAGGACGTCTTCAAATTTTCTCCGCCTGAAAAGTTTTGCCTTTGCATAGGCAACGAAGGTAATGGGATTTCAGACGAGGTTTCCGCCCGCGCCGATTTCACCGTAAAAATCCCTATGCGCGCAACGTGCGAAAGTTTAAACGCGGCTGTTTCCGCGGGAATTGCGATGTACGCGCTGAAAAATCATAAATAAAGAGGTATATATATGTCAGGACATTCAAAATGGCACAACATAGCCGCAAAAAAAGGTAAGACCGACGCCGCGCGCGGTGCAATCTTCACCAAGATAGGAAGAGAACTTGCCGTTGCCGCAAAAAACAACCCCAATCCCGATACAAACTCCAAGCTTGCGGACGTAATCGCAAAGGCGAAAGCCGCAAATATGCCCAACGACAATATTAAGCGTTCAATCGCGAAAGCGGCGGGTGAGCTTGGCGACAAAGACTATAAAGAACTCACCTACGAGGGCTACGGCGTATCCGGTTCGGCTGTAATAATAAAAACCCTTACCGACAACGTGAACAGAACGGCGGGCGACGTGCGCTCGGCTATGTCAAAGTGCGGCGGTCAGATGGGCGCAACCGGTTGCGTATCTTATATGTTCGACTCAAAGGGCGTTTTTGTTATCGAGCGAACCGTTGCCTTAAACGAGGACGTAATAATGGAATACTGCCTTGAAGCAGAGGCGGACGACTACACAACGCTTGACGACGTTTACGAAGTATACACCGCGCCCGAAAAGTTTTCTTCCGCAAGAAAATTCTTTGAGAGCAAAAACGTAACCTTTTTAGAGGCGGCGGTAAAAATGATACCGCAAAATTACGTTGCTTTGGACGGCGATAAACTTGAAACGTTCAAAAAAATGTTGGACAAGCTTGAAGAGCTTGACGACGTGCAGGAAGTGTTCCACAACGTAGACCTTCCCGATGAAGATTGATTATCCACAACCTCTCTTAATGTCCGCGCGGCACCGCCGCGCGGACGACCACTTTAGGGGCAAACCACAATATATTTTTGGTTTGGCCGCCCCCCACCCCAACGTTGT
>JAIDFD010000224.1 GCA_029054485.1 Clostridia bacterium
CTTCCGAAAGCTCTTCCATGCTTTCTTCTAGCTTGCCGTAAGCTAATTTGTCGTGATGAATAGTCATATTTTGATTTTAACACGGAAAATTAAACCTGTCAAATCGTTTGACTGAAAGGGTTTTTAAATATATAATAATACAGTACTGAGGCGTAGCGCAGTTGGTAGCGCGTATGGTTCGGGACCATAAGGTCGTGGGTTCAAATCCCGTCGCCTCAACCATAAAAAAGCACAGGCTTTGAGTCTGTGCTTTTTTATGGTTGAAACTATGTGTCCCAATACCATACGCGCTATTTTTTTGAGGGCTCCCGAAAAGTATCGCAGAACTTTTCGGGAAAAGGAGTTGCAACGCAGTGTAGTTACCTTTTGTGAGAGCAAAAGGTTTAAAACGGAGTCTGCAACGACGCGGTTCGGGACCATAAGGTCGGATTAAGGTGCGCGCCGCCCAAGGCGCAACCCCCGTCGCCTCAACCAGTTTTGCCCGATTTTGAGCTTTTTTTACTCAAAATCGGGCTTTTTTGTTCGCTTTATAGAAAGTCGTCCTTAAATCATAAAGTCTGTTTTTAGGTAAAATCTATCCGATTTTATTGCATTTATTTATAAAATATCAAAACGCTGCACGGAACATTTGTCCGCTTCTAATTCAAGCTCCAGTCCGTCCGCATCAATATCGGGATAAATAGTTGCGGAAAGGGCTTTACCGTTTACAAACAGTTCAACTGAAAATTCATCCATTACAATGATAATTTCCGTTTCCACACTATTACCAAAAGGCATACGGCGGACGCCAGCAAGGCTGTCGGCGTCGGTTTCTTTCCCTTTGATTTCTTCGCCTGAATGCGAGCGGTCAAAAACCCACTCCCCTTCGTTAAGATAAAACCTTGTAAACATATTTCCCTTCTTGCGAAGATATAAGTTAAAATCTTTCAGGTTTTTCGCATTTATCTTAATAAAGCCTATTTTAATATTATCGGTAAATTTATCTTGGACTGCTTTTTTATATAAACATTGTGAAGAAATTACGGGAGTTTGCCAAAGCTCGCCGTTTTTTATTTCTACTTTTCTCGGAACGGTAAGCATGCCGGCAAAGCCGTATTTTTCAGACGGGATATTCCTGTCCCACATATTCAACCAACCTATCATAACAGGTTCATCGCCAAAGGTCTGCGCGGCATAAAAATCAAAGCCGTAGTCTATAATTTCGCTTTCGCCGAAATTAGATTTATGCGTTTTGCAGTCAAGGTTACCCAAACGGTAAAAAGTACTGTGAATATTAAGGTGTTTATTACCCTGCGCCGGTTGGAACTGCTCGCAATATGTAAGCAAACCAAGTCCCCTGATTAAATCGGGGCACTCTATCATTATTCCGCCGCTGTCATAATTAAGAACGTCGCATTCAAATTTCCAATTAAAAATATCTTTCGAAGAAAACAACAATATCCTGCCCTTGCCGTCTAACTTTCTAGCGGCAACAAGACAATACAAAGTATCGTCCTCTAAAAATATTTTAGGGTCGCGGAAATCGCACGGAGAATATTCGGACGGTAAATCCTTTTCACCAATAACAATTCCGTGCTTTGTAAAATTAACGCCGTCTTCAGAAGAGGCAAGCGCTTGAAGCTGCCTGATATTATCCCCGCCGCCGTTTTCTTTAAAGCTGGTATACATTAGCCATAGCTTGCCATTCCACTCTATAGCCGTTCCCGAAAAACATCCGTCGTCCTGCTCGTCGGGGCTGAGAGCTACGGGGAGATGTTCCCAGTGAAGCAAATCACTGCTTGCGGCGTGTCCCCAGTGCATTGGTCCCCAATAAACGTTGTGGGAATAATATTGAAAAAATACGTGGTATTTACCCTTAAATTTTACAAGCCCGTTCGGGTCGTTTATCCATCCCTTTTCACCGGTTATATGAAATTTCGGTCTCAAATTTAAATCTGACATTTATTTTCCTTAATAATTTTTTCTTTACCGCGGTTTCTGTAGAAACCGCGGTAAAGACTTTAACACGTTTTGTTAAGATACTTTATTTATTTTTTGGAAACCTTCGCCCGGGTCCGATGAATACACCGCAAAGCTGTCAACAACAACTACGCCGTAATCCTCGGTCGCATCGTCCACAACTTTAATTCTTACCTCAGTCCCCGCAGCAATGCCGCTTTCAATAAGGTTTACCTTGTAGGAATACATTTCCCAACCGTTGTTCGGCCAGGCTCCGACATAGTTTTCGTTTACAAATCTTGCAAGCTCAACCCCTGTATTTGCATCGATTACAGATACATAACTGTGAGCCTTATTGCCGCCGAGCTTAAACGACATCCAACCGTTTTCGGAAACGGTAAACGACGTGCTTGTAAGGTAGCCTTTGCAGGCTTCGTGCATATTTTGGAAGAATTTGCCGTCGTTGTTATAAGAACGGTTATCTCCCCAAGTCGCATCCGCATTGCCAAGCGCTCCGAATATTTCGTTCTCGGGTCCTTCGGTAGTTACAACAGTCCAGCCGTTCAAACCGCTTTCAAATCCGCCGTTTAATAACTGATAGATATTTGCGGGAGCGTCCGATACGGCAACTGCGGTATTTCCTACGGTAGGAACTTCGGGATAGTAAGTTACAAAGCTGTCTACGAAGAACAGACCGTAATCGTTAATCGCGTTATCGCTTATGCGGATATAAACAGTTTTACCGATGTGTGCGGACAAATCCGCCTTATATTCGATAAGCGTGCATCCGCTCTTTACTCCGTCTGTTCTATCCTGCCAAAGATTGTTATAATACCTTGCAAGAATTGCACCCGTATCTTTTTCGATAATATCAAGATACACTTTATCTGCGTTTTTAGCCGCACCGAGCTTATAGGTTATATAACCGCTGCCGCCGATTTTGAATTCCGAACTTGTGAGAGTACCCATTGCCGCTTCATCATCGACTGCATAAGCAGAGAAAAATTTGCCGTCGTTTCCGAACGCAAAACCCTCCGCGCTTTCAGGGTCGTTCAGCCAATAATGCGTATCTTCCGAAATTGCGCCGAGTCTATCATTGCCCAACGTCCAGCCGTCAAGACCGTTGTCAAATCCGCCGTTTGTTATGCGGTATGCTCTTGTGTCGACTATGTTCAATGTGTAGTTATAACTGAGCTGCTTATTTTCACCGTTGTCATTATACGATACCGTTACCACAAACACAACTGTTGTCGCCGTATCAGTATAAGTTCCGTAAGCGTAAGTGTAGGAAGTTCCGTCAAGAGTCAGCGCGCCACCGTTTAAAGTTACGTTATACGTCAGGTCGAGTCCGCCGATGTTTTCAATGTTCTTTGCAAAATCAAGCGTAATATCCGTTTTGTTTTCAACGGAATACAAATCGATATCAGCAGTAACCGCCTCATGCTTTAAAACGGGAACCGCTTCTGCCGCAACCGTTACGTTAAGCGTTACAGTAAGCACGGGGCTATCCTTGTATTTGACTATAATCGATACCGTTTCCTCAGCCTCATCACTGCCTGCCGTAACCGTAAACTTGCCGTTCTCAACGTTGCTTACCGTAACTTTTGAATTCGCCGCATTAACCTCATATGTCAGACTGCTTAAATTTTTATCATCGACGTAATCAGAAACAATCAGCTCTTTGCTTGCGTTGACAAGCAAGCCGAACTCTTTGTCTGCGTCCGCCTTTTCTTCGGGGGTACGGAGCGTAAGCCCTTCGCGTGCGGCTTTAAGTTCGTTGCAAGCGGTGTCTACCTCGCTCTGCGTTGCGTCCGCTTTTGCATTTACAGCTTTCGCCGTCTGAAGTTTTTGGGTATACGCCTCAAAACTTTCGTCGGTATAGTCGCCCTGCTCAGCCACCTCTGACGCAAGCTCGGCGGCAAGCGCCGTCTTGTCGGCATTGCCGGGGGCGGGCGTTACCTGCTTTTTTGAAACGGTAACCGAGAACTCGACCGAAACCTCGTCTACCGAGGCGGTAACCGTTGCACTGCCCTCTGCTACCGCCGTTATCGTGGCGATATTTTCCGTAACCGAAACGGTTGCAACCGCACGGTTGGAAGAAGTTGCCGTGTACTCGTAGTCCAAGCCCTCGGGTATCGAGATATAGAGCGACAAATCCACGGCAGCCGTCTTTTGCTCTTCGACGGTAATAGATATACCGTCCTTGATTTTCACGGGCTTATCGCCCTCTGCGGGAGTAGGATTGCACGCGGCAGCGACTAGCATTGCAATGCAAATCGTGCCCGCACACAACCCTGCAAGAAGTTTTCTCATCATTTTCACCTCTTAAATTTAATTAAATTAAGTTCTGAGCCAAAATCGCGTCCTGAGCGATTTCGTCCACACTTTCGTAATGTGTAATAAAGTTATCCGCGGTAATAAGTCCCCAACCGCCCGTGGCGTTGTCAACGAGCTGAATTTTTACCTTTCTGCCCATTAGCGTTGATAAATCAGCCTTATAACTTACAAGACTTCCTTCCTGCGGGAGCATATTCGTGTTTGCAAACCGCAAAAGCTCTTCGCCCGAATCCGCATCGATTATCGAAACGTAGCAAAGCTCGGTATTTGCGCCGCCGCCTAAAAGGAAGGTCATCCAGCCGCAACCGCCGACTTCGAACGCCGAACTCGTCAGAGTGCCCGTGTTGCCTTCGATGTGACCTATATCGTGCTCAAAACCGCTGAACAGGTACATTCCCTCTTTGTTGTAGGGATAGCCGAGC
>JAIDFD010000225.1 GCA_029054485.1 Clostridia bacterium
AAGCCGCCCGCGCTTTGAAAAAGCGCGGGCGGCATTAACTTTATTATATATATTCTTTGATTACGTCTGATAGGCTTGCAAATTGTGCGGGAGTGAGCGTTTCGCCGCGGGCTTTTAAGTCTATCCCGCATTTTGTAAGAATTTCCTGCGCCTGCTGCCGCGAAACCCCGAAAGAATTGACGAGGTTGTTTTCAAGCGTTTTCCGCCGCGAGCCGAAAGCCGCGTGTACCACCTTTTTATAGAGAGGCGCGTCTGATACTGCAATTCCCTTGCCGAAAGTGAATTTGACAACCGCGCTGTCCACGTTGGGGCGGGGCGTAAAAAGCGTACACGGTACGCGCTTTACGATACTGCACTCGGCGCGCAGTGCGCACATTGCGGTTATCGCGCCGTAGTCGGCTGTTCCCGCGCTAGCGCAAAGCCTGTCCGCGACCTCTTCCTGCACCATAACACAAAGCCCCTTGCACTTTTCAGAGCTTTCAACAAGTTTCATTATAAGCGGGGTTGTAACGTAGTAGGGAAGATTTGCAACCACATAGTAACTTTCAAGCTCTTTTTCAAACTCTTTAAGGTCTACCTTTAAAAAATCCCTGAAAACCACTTCAACGTTTTCAAGCCCCGAAAGGGTGCGCTCCAAAACGGGCGCGAGGCTTTTATCCACCTCGAACGAGATTACCCTTTTCACCTTTTGCGCGAGCGCGCGGGTAAGCGTTCCCGCGCCGCAACCGATTTCCACAACGGCGTCCCCCTCTTCCGCGCCCGAGAGAGCGACTATGGAAGAGAGCAGATTTTTATCGGTTATGAAGTTTTGACCAAGCTGTTTTTTAAAGCTGAACCCGCACTCGGCGAGTATAGTTTTTACGTCCGTTTCCATATTTTGACTTCGATTTAAAAGTATAGACCGATTATAACAGAACATACTATTTTTGTAAACGAAATTTATCCGTTTACCTCACTTATGAGAAAAAAGCCCGCGCGGTAAAGCGCGGGCTTAAAACTTTGTTCACAAAAATTTGCCTGCGCAAATTTTTCGTGAGGTTGCTAAGGTCGTAAAACGCTTAACGGGCGAAATAAATCCGCCCTTGCGTTTTTCGCCGTTATTATTTTATAAAAGTGTTCACAAAAATTCAATTAAGTTTTTTAAAGAGCGTGTGCGCGTTGTTCCAGACGGCTTCGGCAACGCCTTCAAGGGTTAATCCGCGGATTTCCGCAATAGCCTGCGCGACTTCGGGTATGCTTTCGGGCGTGTTGGGAAATTCGCCCTGTTTGGATTTGGGCGCGAGATAGGGGCTGTCAGTTTCGGTCATAATGCGGTTTATATTCAGTGCGGCGATTGTGCGCCGCGCTTTTTTACTGCCCGAATAGGTGCAAGTGCCGCCGAACGAAAAGCCAAAACCCAGCTTTTGTATCTCCGCCGCGATTTCGGGCGAATACGAAAAGCAGTGCAAAAGCCCGCCCGCGGAAAATTTTGAAGAATTGTCCTTTAAAATATTCAACGTGTCCTCGGCGCAGTCGCGCGAATGAATCTGCACGGGCAAATTAAGTTTTTGCGCCAAATCTATCTGCGCAAGAAAAACCTTGCGCTGTAATTCCTTGTCCGTATCGGGGTAGTGATAGTCCAGCCCGATTTCGCCGATTGCAACGCACTTTTTATGCTCGGCGAGTTTTTCGATTTCGGTTAAGTCGCCGTTGCGGTAATTTTTCAGCTCGGTCGGGTGGATACCCGCCGTGAAGTAAACGCAGGCGTACCTTTCCGCAAGGTTTTTGCAGAACTTAGAAGAGGGTAAATCAAAGCCGACGGAGATGATCTTTTCCACCCCCGCCGTCTGAATATTTTTTATTAATGCGTCCACGTCGCCGTAGTCGCTTTCGTTTATATGACAGTGTACGTCGATAAATCTCACGACAAAATGCTCCCGTCCGGCAAATCCTTTTCGGGCGAAACAATAGAAAGCTTCCCCTCGGGCGACTGCGCGCAGATTATCATACCCTCGGACAAAATTCCCTTCATCTCTCTCGGGGGCAGGTTGGTTACGACTATTACGCGTTTTCCGACCATTTCTTCCGCGGTATAATGCTCTGCAATTCCCGACAGTACCGAAATATTTTTAGCGCCGATTGACACCGTTTCGTGCAGAAGTCTGCTCTTTTTTACGGGTTCGCACGCAATAACCGTGCCCACGCGCATTTCAACCTTTGCAAAGTCGTCTATGGTTATAAGCTCTTTCGCCTTTTCTTCAACCACTTCTTTTACCTCCGTCTTTTTGAGTTTTGCCACCAGTTTTTCAACCTCCGCAAGCTCCTTTTTCACGTCCACGCGGGGGAACACGGGGGGCAGTTTTTCAACCTTTGCTCCACCTTTCAGCTTACCGAATTTAAGGCTTTCAAAGCCCTCGTTTTCATCGCACGAAAAGCTCTTTAAAATAAGTTCGGGTGCTTTGGTGATAAAGGGTTTAAGCATAACGGCGCAAATTCTCACCGTTTCGGCGAGGTTGTACAAAACCGCGCCAAGGCGCTCTTTTTTGCTCTCGTCCTTGGCGAGAATCCAAGGCGTAGTTTCGTCAATATATTTGTTTGCGCGTGAAATTACCGCAAAAATTTCAGAGAGTGCGTCCGGCGCGTTCAGCCTTTCAACCGCGTTTTTGACCTTTTCAAACAGCCCTTCCGCCATATCGATAAGCTCTTTGTCCACTCCCTCGACCTTTCCGCGCGGGGGAAGTGCGCCGAAGTTCTGCAAAATCATCGCCTGCGTGCGCGAAACGAGGTTGCCCAAATCGTTTGCGAGGTCGGCGTTCACACGGTTCAAAAACCGCTCGTTGGTGTACTCGCCGTCGCTGCCGAAGGGAATTTCGCGCAGTAAAAAGTATCTCACCGCGTCCGTGCCGTAACGCTTAACCAGCTCGTAAGGGTCGGTAAGCTCGCACTTGACCGCGTCCTGCTTGCTCTTTGAAAGTTTATCCCCGCCGATTAAAAGCCAGCCGTGTCCGTAAACCTGTTTGGGTATCGGCTCGCCCAAAGCCATCAATATTGCGGGCCAGATAATCGCGTGAAAGCGCACAATCTCTTTGCCTATCATATGCAGGTCCGCGGGCCAGTACTTTTTGTAGAGACCGTCGTTTTCACTACCGTAGCCCAAAGCCGAAATATAGTTTGAAAGCGCGTCAATCCAGACGTACGCGTAATGGTTTTTATCGAACGGCAACTGAACTCCCCACTTGACCGTGGTACGCGAAACGCACAAGTCCTGCAAGCCCGCGCTCAGAAAGTTGTTCACCATTTCGTTTACGCGCGATTTGGGCTGTAAAAACTCGGGGTTGTCCTTGTACAGTTTCAAAATTTTCGGCGCGTACTTGCTCAGACGGAAAAAGTAGCTCTCTTCCTTTTGAAGAGTAACTTCTCTGCCGCAGTCGGGACACTTTCCGCCGACGAGCTGGGCTTCCGTCCACATACTCTCGCAGGGCGTGCAGTAATAGCCGCTGTACTCCGCCTTGTAAATATCGCCGCTGTCGTAAAGTTTTTGATATATCTTTTTTACGCACTCTTCGTGGTCTTTGTCGGTCGTGCGGATAAATCGGTCGTACGAAATATCCAAAAGCCGCCACATATCTTTAAGTTCAGATACGAGCGGGTCGATAAATTGCAGGGGGGTAACTCCCCTCTTTTTTGCTTCCTTTTCGATTTTCTGACCGTGTTCATCCGTGCCTGTCAGAAAGAACACGTCCTCGCCCAGCATTTTATGAAAGCGCGCCAACGCGTCGCAAATGACGGTCGTATAGCAATGACCTATATGCCAGTTTCCGCTGGGGTAATAAATGGGTGTAGTAACGTAATACTTTTTCTTTTCCATAAAAATAATTATACCATTTGTCTTTTTAATTGTAAACAAGTTTAACCGCTTTCCCACCGATAGATTTTTTACGCACAAAAATGTGCAATCAATTTAAAGTGCGAAAATTTATGATAAAATTTAACAAATCAAAAAAATCCTCTGCAAATATGTAGAATTTAAGATTTTAACAAAAGAGTTTGCAAATATGTAAGCAAGAAAACAAAAAGGGGAAACTCTATGCACAAAAAATGTTACAGCTGTGCTTATTTTAAAGATTATTACTTTAAAACCAACTGCCGTTTTATGATGTCGGGCAGCGGATATTGTTCAAATCAGAACAAAAAAATTTCAAGGCACTCAACCTGTCCGCAGTTCAAGCGCAGAGCGGAAAAGCCGATAAATTCAGCCGCCGTTTTTGAAGAGCTTGAAGATACGCTGACCAGACTCAACGGAATAAAAACTATTTTAGAGGAACACGAGGAATTTTGAGGACAAGTCGTTCATAAAAATAGTTTATGAACGCTATTTTTACGGTAGTTTTTATCGCCTCGATGATAGCCCTTGCATTCATAGCACCGGACAAGCTTTTACCCTCGCTTTTGGGCGGTGCGGAGAGCGCGGCGCAAATGGCGCTTACACTATTTTGCATATACGCGGTGTGGATGGGGCTTTCTAACTTGGCGGAAAAGTCGGGACTCTCGCGCGGGGCGGCAAAAATGTTAAAACCATTGACAAGGCGGATTTTTAAAACCCAAAACGACGCCGCGGGCGAAAATCTTGCAATGAATTTATCCTGCAACCTTTTAGGGCTCGGCGGAGCGGCTACTCCCTATGCGGTGAAAGCCATAGGCGAGCTTGAAAAGGAAAACAACTCGTTTGCGCAAAAATTGCTTTTTGTAATCAACGCAACTTCCGTCCAGATTTTGCCGACCACCGTCATTGCGCTTCGCGCCTCCGCGGGCAGCATCTCCGCCTCGGATATATTTTTGCCCTCGTTAATCTGCACGGCGGTTTCTACCTTTACGGGAGTACTGCTATTTGTAATCACCCAAAAAATAGGCGGACGGAGAAAAAAATGGCGCTGATTATCCCCGTAATTTTTATCGCTGTGTTCATTTTTGCGGTAATTAAAAAAGTAAACGTTTACGAGTCTTTTACCGATGGAATACAAAGCGCGCTGAAATTCACGATTTCCCTCCTTCCCTGCCTTGCGGCAATCTTTATGATGTGCGCTCTGTTTGAAGCGTCGCACCTTTCGGACGGACTTACAAAACTTTTGTCGCCCGTTTTCGGCTTTTTGGGAATCCCGCCCGAGCTTACCAAGCTTGTTTTAATTAAGCCTTTTTCGGGGAGCGGTTCGCTCGCGTACCTGAACGAGATTATTACAACCTACGGCGCGGACAGCTACATAGCGCGGTGCGCGTGCGTGTGCTTCGGCTCGTCCGAGACGGTGTTTTACATATCTGCCGTGTACTTCGCGGGAATGAAAGTGAAAAAGCTTGCCGCGCCCATTGCCTGCGTGCTTATTGCGACTTTTTTGTCCACAATAATCGCTTGCCTTGTGTGCAGGGTGATGTAAACGGCGATTTTGTTAAAAATTCTCAAAATTTGTTTGACCGAAAAGAAATTAAGTTTTTACGAAAATTTTAGTAAAATTATTTACATTTTTAGAAAGCGGAATTATAATCATAAATGTAAACAATGTTTACATAACCTTACTCATCATTTTCCCCCTTATCATATAGAGGCGGCGCAGACTCCGGTTTGCGCCGTTTCTGTTTATAAAAAAAAGCGGTGTTTAAACCGCTCTTTTTATTTTTTTAAACACCGTATTTTGTTTACGCATTGCTTTAATATTTTTAAGGCTGTATCAACCTCTTGCACGGTGTTGTATTGACCGAAAGTGAACCGCACCGCCGACTTTGCTTGTTTTTCGGAAAACCCCATAGCCGTTAAAACGTGCGAGGGCGTGACCGCGCCCGCCGAGCAAGCCGAGCCCGTGGAAACCGCAACCCCTTCCAAATCGAGCAAAAATAAAAGATTTTCGCCGTCGCAACCGCCGAAAGAGATATTGGCGTGGGAGGGCAATTTTTCGCCGCCGCCGTTTATGCGGGTATCGGGAATTTCGTCAAGTACTCTCTTTACGAAGCTATCGCGAAGAGCGGATATTTTTTTGCCGTTTTCCTCCGCGCCCTTTACCGAGTTTTCAAACGCCTTTGCAAGCCCGACCGCCGCCGCCACGTTCACCGTGCCGCCGCGCTGGGCGCGTTCCTGTCTGCCGCCCGAGATGAGCCGCTGAATTTTTGCGCCCTCTCTGATATACATTGCGCCGCTTCCGCAAGGACCGTAAAACTTGTGCGCGGAAACCGAAAGCCCGTCGCAAAATTTTGTCGGCAGGGGCAAAACTCCCGCGGTCTGAACACAGTCGCAAAAGTAAAAAATTCCGCGCTCTTTGCAAAGCGTTCCTATTTTTTCAACCGGCTGGATTACGCCCGTTTCGTTATTGGCGTGCATAACCGCGCAAAATACCGTGTCGGGGCGGATAGCTTTTTCAACCTCTTCGGGCTGAATTACGCCGTCATTATCGGGCTGAACGAAAGTCAGTTCAAAGCCCTGCTTTTGCATATCCTTCGCGCTCTCGATAAGGGCGGGGTGTTCTATCGCGGACACGATGAGATGTCCCTTGCCGTGCGCCGCGCAAACGCCCTTTACCGCCCAGTTGCCGCACTCCGTGCCGCCCGAGGTGAAGTAGACCTCTTCACTCTTACAGCCCAAAATTTTTGCAACACTGTCCCTTGCGCACAAAAGCGCGTGCTGTGATTTTCTGCCAAGCGCGTGCTGTGATGACGAATTTCCGTAATTTTCTTTTAAATAGGGCAACATTTCCGCAAGAACTTCGCCGTCGAGCGGAGTTGTTGCCGCGTTGTCAAGATATATCATTTTCTTCAAACGAGTTTAAAATTTCATTCAGGCTTTCCAAAAGCTTTTTGCTTTTTTCGTACTCTCTGCCGAGCTTTGTGGCGCTGTCTTTTTCATTCAGCCGCACGTTACGCAAAGACGATAAAAACTTGCGCGCTGTTATAAGCGTGAACACAAGCGCAACAGCCGCGAACGCCGCAACAACGATTGTCGCGATTAAAAACGCGCCGTTTTCAGCCGCGAACATATTTGTTGCAAGAACTATCGCACAGATTGCAAGTGCAACAAACGGAACAACCGCGCCCAAAAATAAGTTTTGCGCTTTCTTTTTTTCCGCCGCAAAAAATTCCCTGCGCTCGGTCTTTTTTTCTTCGTTCCGCGCGCTTAAATCATCGGACGCCGCCTTGACTTCCGCGATTTTGTCCTTCAAACCCTTACTGCACTTTTTCAAATCGGCTTTCTGCTCTGTCGAGGCGTGAGCCTTAACGCCGTCCGCCGCGGTCTTCGCGTATTCAAGCGCAGTGTAGTCGTGGAAGTTGCGGGTATAGGCTTTGAGCATAAGGCAGTAGACCTCGCCGTTTTTCAAATACTCTTCCGCCCGCGACACATCGTACTGCGCGCCCTCCATATCGCCCGCGGCGAGCTTTTGCTTTGCCGTCTCCAAAAGCTGTTCGGCTCTCTTTGCGCGCGCTTCTTCCTCTTCCTTTTTTATGCGCTCGCGCTCGGCGTACTGCTCAGGCGTTAAAACCGCCGCGTCCTCATCGTCCTCATCGGCGTACGGCACCTCGAACACGGGAATTTCAACCCCGTCCTCTTCGCCGCTCTCATCGATTACCAGCTCTTCTTCGCCGTCTGCGTTTTTGCGTATTTTGTATTTTCTGTCCTTGTCGTCGTCGATTAAGCGTTCTTCAGCCATGCCTCACCTCATATTTGCGGAATTATAGTTTTTAATTGAATTGCTCTGAATTTGCCGCGGTAACGGCTCTTCGCATATGCGCAAAACTCCGCGTTTTCGAATATTGCGTAAACGCCGCTTCCCGAACCGGTCATATTGACCGCAAGCGGGTCAAACTCTTTGAGTTCGTCAACCGCGGTCTGCACCTCTCCGCAAAGGGTAGTTGCGGGCGCGGTCAAATCGTTGCATATATGTTTTGCGAGCGCGAATTTATCGCCGCTTTCAACCGCCTGTTCCGCGCCGTTGCCGTCCGCTTCGTAGGGTGCGTTAAATCTTTTGTAACACTCCGCGGTGCTGACCTGACAACTCGGCGCAAGCAGTAAAATATCAAGCCGCAGATTACTTTCAATCTGTTTAACAACGTTGCCTCTGCCGAAAAGCCTTGCATAGCCGCCGCCGAGCATATATCTTGTATCACTGCCCGCACGGTCGGCAAGCAGTTTGATTTTTATCGGGTCGTTTATTTTGTAAAGCTTACAAAGCCCGTTTAAAACTCCCGCGGCGTCCGCGGACGAGCCGCCGAGCCCCAACCCCATAGGGATATTTTTGTAAACTGTTATATCCGCGCCGCAGGTATCAAACTCTTCAACGAAGTTTTCCGCCGCGCGCACTGCGTTGTTGCTTTCAAAGGGAATACTCTCGCTCCCCTGTCCGTGCATAGTGATTGAAACGAGCTTGTCCCTGCGCTTTTTCAGAACAATTAAATCGTACAAATCCACCGAAGCAACCACGCTGTCAAGATTGTGAAAGCCGTTTTCTTCGCCCGTGATTTTTAAAGTAAGATTTATTTTTGCGTAAGACTTGCACCGCACCGTTCCCATAGAATGATTATAACATATTCCGTTTCTCTTTACAATTAAAATGCGCCGCCCTTTTTCAAGGGCGGCGCGGATATTTTAAGCGTTTTTAGGTCTGTAAACGAGTATTCTCTCTTTGCCGGAAAGTGGGAAGGTGAGCTGGGGGTTTGTAGCTTCGATTTCTTCGGGGCTCTGCAAAAGTCTTTTTGCCGTATCCCACAAGCTGTCGCCCGCGGCGGGTATGTAGACGCTTATCGCGCTGTCGCTTCGTCCTCTCTCCGCACCCTCGGTCATTTCGGTAACGTATCTCACGCTGACCTCTTCGCAGTCCGCCGCCGCGATTTTGAGTACGGCTTCCGCCTCGCACTCGCCCTCCGAACGCTGGCGGATATTGAGTCCGCACACCGCCGCGGTCAAATCGCAACTGTTGCTGTTCAAGCCGTTAAGGCTTACAGTGAAGGGCATATTCACTTCGGTCGAGCGGATTTCGCCGTTTTGCAAGTACATAAGGGTTGCCGAAACAATGCCCTCGATTCCGTTTTCACTGCGGGCAAACTCCACTTTGGGAAGCGCCGCCGCTAAGAACGTGCATGTGTAATCAAGCTTTGCCTTTGTCGCGCAAAGACCGCTCACTCTCTCGGAATAAACCTTTACGTCCGTGCAGGGGGTTGCAACCTCTTCCGCAAAGGTAAGGCTTATTTCGTTGTCGGCGGAAAAGCCGTCTAAGATTACGGGGGTTTCCTCTTCCTCGAAGAAGAGTCCCGCAAACGCAAGATTTGCAACAAGCTCTATATCGCACTTTCCGCTGCCCTCGGCAACGCGTGCGTTCACGCTCAAATCCCTTATTTCGGCGCGGCAGGTTGCTTTTCTTGCAAGCAGGGCGTCGTCGCAGGCGATTTCCGCTTTGAAAGGAATTACCCTGTCAAGGCTCACGGGCGAGGAGTCGCGCACCGCAAGAAGGGAAAGATAAATTTCGCCGCTGATTTCAACCGTTCCCGCGCGGCAACCGCAGTCGAGAACCAGCACTTCCGCAGACGGAATGAGAACGTCCTCTGCATTGCAATCGAAGTCGTCTTCCACCTCGCTCTCGCCCGAGAAAGTCACCGCGGTGAAAAGACGGGCGTTTTCGCGCCTGACGATTGCGCCCTCGGCGGAAGTGAGTACAGTGCGCTCGGAAGATGAAAAAATAGAAATTTCCGCACCGACGACAACCGCCACCATATAGGACGAACCGTCGCGCTTAATCTGTGCGCGTTCGCAGGACAGCGAGCAAATTGCGCTGTTTGCAGGCGCGAGATTGTCATCGT
Source organism: Clostridia bacterium (assembly GCA_029054485.1). Classification (GTDB taxonomy): domain Bacteria; phylum Bacillota; class Clostridia; order Christensenellales; family Borkfalkiaceae; genus Coproplasma. The sequence continues at coordinate 9,808 of JAIDFD010000225.1, forward strand.
CTGCGTAATGGGTGAACTCCGCACCCTTCTGTATGCGGCAAAGCTTGCCGTTTTCATCAATATAGACGAGCGTGCAGACAAGCCGTCCGCCGTAGTTTACCCTGCCCGAAGACACTTCGCAATTTGACAGCGAAACCTGCGGATAAACGGCGGCAGCCTCGCCTATTTCCTGACCGGAAAAGCGAATTTCGACAATAGACTGCGATTTTATTACGGCAACGCGCCGTGTGAAAGTTCCGTTTGAACTTTGAGTTGATAAAGACATAAAAAACCTCCCTCGGCACCGCCGATTTTGTATACAAGGTATTCTATGCCCGAAAGTATGCGGATATTCTTATTAATTTTTTAATATGTTATTTTGCCTCGCGTTCCTCTATTTTTACCCTGCCGCAGAGAATTTCGGAGTAAGAATAAGCGGTTTTACCCAAAAAATTTTTGTCATCGGGGCTGACCGTAAAGAGGGACGGATAAATCCCGCTGAGAACCGCGGGAAAGGTAACGAATTTGTTTCTGCCTAAGTTTAACTTGACGGTGACGGGCTTTAAATGCAGACTGCTCACCATTTCTTTGATAGCTTTAATGGTAGTATTGACTTTAATCATACATATATTTTTGCCAAAAATAACCAAAAATATGCGGCGCAGACAAAATGTCCGCGCCGCAAAAATTCAGTTTAATTAGAGTTCAGGTCAATCAGGTACGAAAGAAATAAAGATACATGATTAAACGGAACGTTTAAAAATCCTCGTCATCGTCGTCGTATTCATCGTCTTCATCGTCCTCGTACTCATCGTCCTCAAGGTCAGAAAGCGAATCCAAGTCTTCATCGAAGAAGTCGTCCGCAGACTGCTCGGATTCCTCTTCTTCAAGCTCGGCGTCAAGTTCTTCCTGCAAGGTTTCATCGTCGATAGTCAAATCGCCGTCCGCGTCCTCATCGAGGTAGTTTTTCCACTCCTCGTCCTTTTCGATATCGACTTCTTCCTCGGCTTCGTACTCGCTCTCTTTTTTGCAGGCTTCGCACATTTTTTCGCCGTAGCGCATAGAATTAACGCCGCAGACGGGGCAGATTTCGGTCTGTTCGCCGCCTTCGATTTCTTCAAAAACCTCTTCGTCCAGATCGGCAAACTGCAATTTTTTGCCTTTTAATTCCGCAAGGCAGACGTCGCAGTACTCCTGTTTTTCGCCGTCGATATAATTCAATTCGCATCTGGGACATTTAATGTATCTTACCATAGTGTTCTCCGTATTGCCGTTTATACAGCGTATGCGCGCAGGGGCAATATATGCTAAAAAATAAACCGCTTGATTTTTCGGTAACATTATATTAATAATTGATATGTTTGTAAACTGTTTTTACAAATAAATTTACGCTGATTTTGAATTTTTTTAAATTTTTTGCGTGTTTATCCAAAGCGTTTTAATCAACGGTTAATATGTGCAACCCCCTTGCGCTTATGCGAAGGGGGTTGTAAAAATTTTTATTCTTTGTTTTTGTCCGATGATTCGCCGTATTCGTCCGCATAAACGTCGATATTTCTGTCGTCCGTGGTATCGACTTTTATACCCTTTTTGTACTGCGGCATCTTCTTTTTCTTGTAGCGTTTTACAAGTATAGGGGTAAGAACAGCCGCCGCGATTATAATCAGTCCGCCTAAAACAATGCCGATTATAAAGCCCGCCTGCTCGCCCTTTGAAAGGCTCTCAAACCAAGTAGGCTCGGTTTCGGGATAAGCTTGCAGGTACAGCGTTTTCAGATTGTCGGTATAGCCTTCCGCATCGTCTGCGTTCATAACGCCCAATACGGTGTAGTAGTAGTCGCGCTTGTTCGCGGTAACGTCCTTGCCGTTTACCTTTTTGGTATCGGCATACTCTTCCCAGTCGCCCTCCGCCGCAATAAAGTCCTCGTATTTTGCGAGCGACTCTTCCGACCAGAAGTGGTTGAAGTCGTAATTTTTCACATCGACGTAAGCCTGCGAAAGCTCGTAAATATACTCGTTTTCGTCCGCGAAGAAGGCGTACCACAGCGCGGCTTGCAGGTTTTCGTAAACCGTTTCGTCCACGTCCGCAATGTCCTCGGCTATGCCGTCATAGAGTTCGTTCAGCTCCTCTATCTCCGCGTTGGACATCATTTTGCCCTCTTCGTTGTTCAGATTGCAGACCATAGCGTACTCGTAAGAGGTCATATTTTCGGTCTGGGCAATGAACAGAAGCTGGTTGTCAAACATTTCGGGCAGGTACCAGCCGCTCAAAGAATCCACGTCCAAAATTCGGGTTGAAAGGTATTCGGAGTTCTCGTTGCCGGTGGGGAGTCCGTTATAGTCACCGTATCCGCCGTCGTAGCAAATGCGGTAAACGGTGTAGCCGTTGCCGCCCGTGAGCGAATAATATATATAGTTATGTCCGTTGTGCTCGGCGGTGAAAAGCAGGGTTGCCTGTCCGTCCGTAGTCAGATAAAATCTTGTATCATTGTTTACGGACTCGGGAATTTTTCCATCGACGAGAGTTGCCTTTTCAATACCTATTGAAGAAAGTATCAGCGCGCCGCTCAGTTCGCCGTTGTTATCGTAAAGATAAACCTTTGTACTGCCCGCATCGTTCACGGTTATATAGTTTTCGTGACCGTCCTTGTCCTGCGAGGATATCGGATTCCAGCTTGCGGAAGTCAAATCCTTATCACTTATCGAGTAAAGCTCCTGCGAACTGTTTTCCGAAGTTAAGTGCTTGTAGCGGGTGAAATAGAGATAACCGTTTTCATAGCTTGAAAGCGTGTAGGTGTACGAGACTCTTCTGAGCGCTTCGCCGTTGAGCGAGCCGTTAAACTGGGTTAAGCTTTCAGTGATGTTCTGTATAAAGCCTACGCCGTCCAAAACCAAATCGCCGCAGTTGATATACAGGGGATCTTCGTCCGCGTCATAGTCGGCAACTTCCGAAAAATCGTATTCGTTGGGCTCGGTCGCGTCCGCCGTTACGGTGTAAATCTGATTGTAATAATCCGAGTAAGCCGTGCCTGTCTTGAAGTCGGTTACCGTCATTGTATAGAAGATGCGGGGATTTTCCACGTCAGAGCTATCAAAAAGGTAACTTCCTACGTTGTACGCAAGTAATGTCTTTGCGCCCGTTTCGGTGTTGTAGGAGTAAATGTTCGTACAGCTTGTACCGTAAAGATTTTCGTTCGTTGCAACATACATAATATATACAACGCCGTCCACTTCAACATAGCGGTAATCTACCGTATTGTCGGCAAGCTGAATATAATAATTTTTAGAAGTACCCGTTCCGTCCAGTCTGGTGCGGCGGAAAGTTAAGTGCGAGTTCTGGATTTCGCCGTCGCTGTTCTTGTCGGTCGAGGGGGTCGTGTAATAGATATACTCGCCGTAAATAAATATACCGGCGTTCACGTTGCCCGAATAAGCTATAAGGGGAACGACCGTATCAACCGCGGAATAGTTGCGGTTTGCGAAATTCTCTTTGGAAATACGCATAACCGCGCCCTTTACAACATTTCCGAAGGTGTTGTCGGCGGTGTAGTTTTCCCTGCCGTTGATAAAATAGATATAGTCGCCCTTTTCAACGGCAAAGCCGCCGTTTGAAATGACTTCCGCGTCCGAAATGTTATCGGGCGAAAGAGGTTTTACGCTGTAATTTGGTCCGCATGCCGAAATCAGGAAAATGCCGAGAGCAACTATTACTGCGGCGGCGAAACATATAATTTTAGTTATAAACTTACGCATATTTTACTCCGAAAGGATAGTTATCGATTATTAACCTAAATAATTATATACCAAACCGTTTTTTTAAGCAATAATTTTGGGCTTGATTTTGACGGAAATTTAAAAAAGGAGATTAATTATTACGGAAAAATTTGCTCTTTTAAACATATTAAAGGCTTTGGAGGGACTTTCAAAAGTCCAAAGCCCCAGCCCCTCACCCGAAAAACCCGCTCCCGAGCAGGAAAAAGCGGCTCCCTCTCCCGAACAGCCGCAAAAGCCCAACCCTATGGTTGCCGTGTTGGAACGGCACGAGAGGATATCGAACAAACTGAAACAGGGCGGCGAAAAATAAAAGCCGCGCCGAATACTTCGGCGCGGCGCGAAAAGCTTTTTTATTTTTTGGCTTTTGCTTTACCGTCTTTAATAGTTGAAGTTGCGTGCAGACGGATGTGTCTGGGCAAACCGTTTATCCAAAGGGGCGCTATTTCCGCCTGAATTAACGGATAGATATAGTGTACAAGCTCGGGCTTGACGCTCGCGCCGTCCTCGGTAATCCATTCGAGAGGCACTTTCTTTTCAATATTTGCAATCTGGTGAACGTCGGCAGGCTCGGTTATGCACATATACGGGTCGTCCGATACTCTCTTCAAGGTGATAACCTGACCGGTAAGACCTTCGAACGCCGCCTTGACAGCCGCGCCGCCCGCGTTGAAAGCTTCGGTCATATCGATACGCGCCATTATGTGGGAAGCGCAACGCTGCAGGGAAGAAAGTTCTATAGCCCTCGTCTTTACGCCGTATTTTTCGGCAACCTTGCCCGCTAAAAATCTTGCGGTGCCGGCAAGCTGTTTGTGTCCGAATGCGTCCACATAGTCAACGTGGTCGGAAAGCTCGCAGACGTATCTGCCGTCCGCAACCTTCACGCCCTCGGAAACCGCGATAACTATCGAGCGGTTTTCCTTTAAGAGCTTGCCAGTCCTTTCAAGGAATTTGTCTATATCGAAAACTCTTTCAGGCAGGTAGATTTCGTCCACGCCCTCGCAGTCCTCGCCCTTTGCGAGCGCGGTCGCCGCGGTAAGCCAGCCTGCGTTACGTCCCATTACTTCTATTACCGATACAACGGGATAATCGTAAACAAGTCCGT
>JAIDFD010000226.1 GCA_029054485.1 Clostridia bacterium
CACTATAAAAAAGTCAAGTTTAATAACTGTCAATAAACGGTAAAAGCGGGGCGGCAGCCGAACGGCTGCCGCCCCTTATTATCATTTTCACACGAAACCAAACGAGTTAACCCGTTAAATCTTTTCTGAAAGTTTCCATTATGCGGTTTTCAATCCTCGAAACCTGCACCTGTGATACGCCCAGCATATTTGCAACCTCGCTCTGGGTCATATCGCGGAAATATCTCAGCATTATTACCTTTCTGTCCCTGTCGGGAAGCTCGGCGATAGCGGTTTTTAACTGCAACATTTCGATAATGTCCTCTTGCTTGTCCTCAACGGGCAGTTTTTCAAGAAGCTCCTGCGTCTTTTCGTCCTTGTACTCGCCCTGTGCGTAAATGGACAGCGGCATATGCGTCGAACCCATCGTGAACACGACTTCGCTTTCGGGCATTTCGAATTTTTCGGCGATTTCCTTTATTGTAGGCTGTTTGCCGTGATCGATTGAAAACTGTTCGATAAAGAGGTTTATCTGCTTTGCCGTACTCTTCATCGCGCGGGAAACTTTTATACTTCCGTCATCGCGCATAAACCTCTTTATTTCGCCCGCAATCATGGGAACGGCGTAGGTTGAAAATCTCACGCCGAAACTCTCGTCAAAGCCGTTTATCGCTTTCAAAAGCCCCATACTCGCAAGCTGGTATAAATCATCGTACTCCACGCCCTTGCCAAGGTATCTGCGGACGATGCTCTTTATTAAGTTGTTATTTTCAAGCAACAGGGTTTCCTTTGCCGCCCCGTCGCCGTCTTTAGCCTTTCGCACCAGTTCGTTCGTCTTTTCGACGTCAAGCATTCTCCACTTCCGCTTCAAAACTTTTCGACATATACACAACCGTGCCTTCGCCCTGAATGGAGTTCACCGAAAATTCGTCCATAAAGGTCTGCATAATGGTGAAGCCCATACCCGAGCGTTCGTCGGAAGGAAGCGTTGTATAAAAGGGCTGAACGGCTTTGCTTATATCGGGTATGCCCTTGCCCGTATCGCTTACCTTTATATGTAGTTCTTTTCCCTCTATTTCGCACTCAACCGTGACAATGCCCAAATTTCCGCGGTATGCGTGAACGGTGCAGTTTGTAACCGCCTCGGATACGGCGGTCTTGACGTCGGACAACGCCGACAGCGAGGGATTGAGTTCAAGACAGAAAGCGGCAACCGCGTCACGGGCAAAAGCCTGATTGCGGGGAAGTGAATAAAATTGAAGTTTGAGATAGTTGCTTGTCATATTGCCCACCTTTTTATTCCGCCTTGGGGATTAATGAGTATATTCCGCTTAAATTGAGTATTTTTTCAGCGGCGAAATTCGGCTTATCCAGATAGAGCGGCGTGTTCAGCCGTGCCGCCTTTTTATATCTGCCGATTAAAAAACCTATGCCCGTGGAATCCATAAACGCCACTTCGGAAAGGTTGATAACGATTTTTTTCGCGTTGGCGTTGTCCTCTATGAGTTTGTCACAGCGGGCGCGGGCGTCCTGCGCGGAACACTCGTCCATTTCGCCTGACAGATATATGTACAACGTCGAGTCTTGCAAGCGTCCAGAAACTTTCATATTTTTCCTCGCTCAGTGATTTTTATCAAATAGTACTATATTTGCGCGGCGGTATTTTGTCATTTACGCGGATAATTTGTTTTCTTTTGTAAAACACGCCCTTTCATACGGCGGACAGAAATTAAAATTTTACCTTTAAAAAATTAGTTGAAATTAGTTTAAAAATTACTTGACAAAAATTTTAGGGTATATTATTATAGGTAAGCGTTGTGCGTGTCTTAAAGCGTACTTGCGACAAGGGCCTTTAGCTCAGTTGGTTAGAGCGGTCGGCTCATAACCGATTGGTCCGCGGTTCGAGTCCGTGAAGGCCCACCAAAAATCTTTGCGCAATTAGTGCCGTAAGATAAAGCAAAAACTGAAAATTATATGGCCCGATAGCTCAGTTGGTTAGAGCGCCAGCCTGTCACGCTGGAGGTCGACGGTTCGAGCCCGTTTCGGGTCGCCATTATTTTAAAAAGCGTCAATTCGGCGCTTAACGCCTTGGTAGCTCAGTCGGTAGAGCGGTGGACTGAAAATCCATATGTCGGCGGTTCGATTCCACCCCAAGGCACCACTTAGTCTTAGCGGTTTGCTGGTGTAGCTCAACTGGCAGAGCAGCTGATTTGTAATCAGCAGGTTGTGGGTTCGATTCCAATCACCAGCTCCA
>JAIDFD010000227.1 GCA_029054485.1 Clostridia bacterium
ATCTGTATAGACAGCTCGTACTTTACGCCGTCTACGGTGCTGCCGGTTTTTAACACAAACGGTAACTTGTCGCCGTCCGTTATTGTACCGCCCGCCGCGCCGTCTTTCGTGTATATCCAACCGTAGGTTGTGGGGTCTACTTTTGCCGATTTAATTTCAAAACTAAGCGTGTTGTTCTGCGTCAGCTTATAGTTTGCATTGTCACCCGTAGTGCCGTTTAATTCAACGTACAGCGTGTGTGTACCCACTGCAATAACGTTGGGCATAGTTATAACCGACGTGTTGCCTGTGGTCGTTACGTTTGTCAGGGTGTTTGCTTTGTCATCATAATAGAACAGCAGGTTTATATTTTCACCCGATACCCTGTCGTCTGTTACTGTTATAGTTACAGAGCTGTCACCGTAATTCCACTCCGCACCGCCTATGCCGTTTACCTTAGAGCTTACGGGCGAAGAAGACAATAATTCCTTCTGCGTAATTTCAAAGTTTACTGTCTTGGCAGTGTTCGTTCCATCCGCCCATGCAAAGTTTTTGGCATCGCGCAGGCTTAAATTAACGGTGTATTTGCCGACCTTGGTTGCGAGGAACGTGTCCGTAGTGTCCGTAGGAGTTCCGCCGATTGCATCAGTAACGGTTGCACCGCTCGGCGGTGTCACACCGTCCATGCTTATATCCTGACCGCTATTAAAGTCTGATAGCACAAACGTCAAAGGACTACCCGTATATTCATGCGGTGCCGTTACCATCGGCACATTAATCTTTTTAGGTTCAATCTTTACGATTGCTGTTTGATCCGTAGTCGTTCCACCGCTTATATCCCAAACATAGTTTAAATCATCCAAATGGAACTTTACAGTATAACTACCTACATCTTTTGCCTCAAACCGCGTACTACCTGTATTCCATACTATTCCGTTTGTTACGCCCGATGCCGTCATTATTGTGTTATCGTAGTCTGAACTTACGCCAAAAAAACAACCAATGGGGTCGTAAGTTTGCAGAGTATTCAGTATTGTCGGTACAGGTATAGGTTTCCGTTTTACCGTGAATATCAATGACTGCTCGGCTGTTGCTCCTGAGTTGTCGCTCCAGTCCAATCCATCGTCTATGGTAGATTGTTTAAGTTTAAATTTTACAGTATACGTACCTGGAAGCGTGGGCTTAAAAGTGCTTGTAGTTAAGTCTATATCATTTAGCGAAATGTTTATTGCAGAGCCATATAAGTCAGTACCAGTAACTGAAGTTATTTCTGACCTTGCCAAATTGTAATCCATTTTAAAACCTAAAGGTAACCCAGTATAAGTATCTTCTTTTATGTCTGCATTTGGCACGAGAACACCCAACTCAGTCACTTCATCATTTAAATATAAATCAGTAGCAAAAGAATAAGATTTTGAAGTAGCAGATCCTATATTTGCCACAAAACCGAAATAAACTGTAAATGTTTTTTCTTCTCTCGTTTTGTTTTTCAATAGTATAGTATTAAGAGTTCCCGCTTTTTCTACGCTTGAAGTTGTGCTAACACTGTCAACCAATTCAAAATCTACTGTTGAAGTGGTAAAAGCACCTCCGCAGCCACCCAATGACATTTGGGATGAAATATCTTTCGCGTCAGGATTATCTGATGTATTACCGTAATAAAAAAGCTCAACCCCATGTGTCACTGCACCACTACCACCTCTTGTAGTAGAAAATGAATATGAAAAGTCAACATTATATTCTGCCCAAGCTGGTACGACAATGCTTGCTGTAAAAGCTATGTAATTGATGACCTGTAATTTGCTACTGACTTTTGTCATGGTTACGTGTTTTGCATCCGAATCAAAATCAATAATGCCATATGTATCGCTTGGTTCCACAAATTGATCGTAATCAACATTCATCTTTAAACTTGAACTGTGAAACTGTTTAAAATCAGTTGCTGTGTAAGTGACTGCATTAGGTATAGTAATTCCAGCAGCTGCTTTTGCACTATCTGTTTTAGGGAACAGAAAACTTACGCCGAGTGCGAGCGCAAGGGCACAAAGAATTGCTAATATTACCGTGGCTATATTCCTTTTCTGTATTTTCATATACTTTCCTCCTTATTGTTTACAACAACAAAGTAATTTACTTTTTCCAAATATAAGCGGGCGGCGCGAATCACACATTCGACTTATCCTTTTTATTATTTGCGCCGCCGCTTTATCTACCATAAGT
>JAIDFD010000228.1 GCA_029054485.1 Clostridia bacterium
CTATACCACATCAAAGGAGATAATTTTATGAACACTTTTGCTTACGCACGCGTTTCCGCAGCAGACCAAAACCTAAACAGACAGATTGACAGCTTTATCCAATTCGGCGTTGAAAAAAGGCGCATTTATTGCGATAAAAAATCGGGCAAAGATTTTGACAGGACAGGCTATAACCGTCTGTTGAAAAAAATTAAAAAAGGCGACCTGTTGATTATCAAATCAATAGACCGCTTGGGAAGAAATTACGATATGATTATTGAAGAATGGGCGCGCATAACGCGAACTGTTGGGGCGGATATTCTTGTATTGGATATGCCTATGCTTGACACACGCGTTCGCGGAAACGATTTGACCGGCAGACTTATTTCGAACATAGTTTTACAGCTTTTATCCTACGTTGCGCAAAAAGAGCGTGAAAATATCAACGCCCGCCAAAAAGAGGGAATTGCCTCGGCTAAACTTCGCGGAGTTAAATTCGGCAGACCGCTTATTCCTATGCCCGAAGATTTTGCGCAACGCGTAACCGAGTACAAGAGCAAGAAAATAACCATTGCTGACGCAATGGCAAACACGGGAATGAAAAAGTCAACTTTTTACGAGCGTATGCGACTTTTCAGAAAGCGCACGGCGTAAATTTGCAAAGAAAAAAACCGCTTTTTTTAAGCGGTTTTTTTGGAGCTGTTAGCGGGATTTGAACCCGCGACCTCGTCCTTACCAAGGACGTGCTCTAGTTTTTGTAAGGGATGTGCCCTACCATTTAAAAGCTAATCTAAACATCAATATATTGTGTTTTTCTATACCATATTATATGTAATACCACAAGAGTGAAATATTTGCAGACATTTCATTTGCCAAATTGTCTGCAAATATTCCGTTTTTGTCAGGGTTAGGGCGAGAAAAATTATTATTCGTAATAATGAATTTAAATCAATTTCATATCCAGCTTCACGCATTTCTTTTGCGATCTCTAATTTCCTCCCACCATTGCTATCGGGTGTATTTACTTCCTTTTTAACTAAAGCACAAACACGATTCCGTCCCAATTTCCCAATTAAATAACTATGTTTGAATACAACATTTGTCTTGCACTCCCTTTACCTTTCTTATTTTTTCATAACCATTTTCATATACAATATCGCAAGGAGTATATAAAACTATTCCAAATCCAACATTAATATCACTTGGTAAATCAATATCACCATTTACTAAAGCACAAACTTTATCTCTTCCTATCCGTATTTTCATTTCTTTGGTACACCACCGCACTTTATACGTCGCCCACGATCTGCCTTTAATGTTCTGATACTGTCCGAAAAATTCTGTTGCGTTTTCGGGGCGAAACTCAAACATATAGTAGTCAAACGACTTTTCGTTTTTTAATGTCGTGAAATTATGCCTGCCTTTTCTATCACTGCTCTGATTTTGTCGAGATGCCGATACATAGCGGGAAACTCTTTATATG
>JAIDFD010000229.1 GCA_029054485.1 Clostridia bacterium
TCCAAAAACACCTTGACAGGGAAATTTATTGCAAGGATTGGATAATGAACTATTTGATAGAATAATAAATTTTTATAATTCTAACTTGTAAGATAAATTTTAATTTATCTTTCTGAATATGTTTAGTTAAAAGCTCTCGAACATTTTGTTCGAGAGCTTTATGCCATCGCTTAAAGGTGCAACTCCTAAAAATTAAGTTTTAGAATTCATAAGGGAAGTACGCTTTATGTCCGCCTTTTGAATTAAAGGTTAAACCGTTTCTACGTTGATAAGGTTCGAGTTTCCGCTCTTGCCGTTGGGGGTTCCGCCCGTCAGAACAATCTTATCGCCCTTTTTGACCAGTCCCGAATCCATAGCCGCGCGTTTTGCGTAGTGGAAGAGGACGTCTACCGAGTAAAACTCTTCGCTGATAACGGGGATAACGCCCCAGCTCAAAGCCAGCTTTCTGTAAGCGCGTTCGTCCGTGGTCATACCGATAATATCGATGAGGGGACGGAAGCGCGACACCGTTCTCGCCGTGCCGCCCGTTCTGGTACAAACGACGATTACGCTTGCGCCGATGTCGTGCGCCAAAGTGCAGGCGGAGTGCGAAAGAGCCTCCGAAAGCTTTGTGATATGATAATCGCTGTCCTTAATATAGGCGATATAGTCTGTATTTGCTTCGGCTTGCTGGGCAATTCTCGCCATAGCGCGTACAGCCTCAACGGGATACTCACCCGCCGCAGTTTCGCCAGAAAGCATTATCGCGGACGAGCCGTCGTAAACCGCGTTTGCAACGTCCGAAATTTCCGCACGGGTGGGGCGGGGCTGTTTTATCATAGACTCAAGCATCTCAGTTGCAGTGATTGAACGCTTACCGCGGATTCGGCAGGTTTTTATAATTGTTTTTTGTATGCTGGGCAACTCTTCAAAGGGAACTTCTACGCCCAAATCGCCGCGCGCAACCATTATACCGTCGCTGGCGTCCAGAATGGAGTCGAGGTTGTTTACTCCTGCACGGCTTTCGATTTTTGCGATAATCTCTATCTCGCCGTCCGGCGAACCGCACTCGCGAAGCCAGTTTCTTACATCGATAATATCCTGCGCTTTTGATACGAACGAGCAAGCAATAAAGTCAACGCCCTGTTCAACGCCGAATTTGATGTCCGCTTTGTCCTGCTCGGAGAGGTAGACCATATCGAGCTGTTTGTCGGGGAAAAACATACTCTTTCTGTTTGAAAGTTCGCCGCCGACTATAGTCTTACATATTACGTTGGGCTTTTCGACCTTTTCAACTTCGAAAATCATAAGTCCGTTGTTTAAAAGGATTTTATCGCCCGGCAACATCTGGTCGCAAATTCCCGCAAATGAAACCGAAACTTTTTTGTTGTCGCCAACGATGTCCTTAGTAGTAAATGTAAATGTGTCGCCTGCGTGCAGGGTGATTTTTCCGTCAGCAAAGGTCTTAATTCTGAATTCGGGACCCTTGGTGTCAAGCATAATGGGGAGGGGCGCTTTTTTCGCCTCGCGTACCTTCTTGATTTTCGCTATTTTTGCGGCGTGCTCTTCGTGTGTGCCGTGCGAAAAGTTGAGTCTTGCTACGTTCATGCCCGCGTCAATCAAGTCAGCCAAAACTTCTTCGCTGTCGCTTGCGGGTCCGAGTGTACAAATAATCTTCGTCTTTTTCATTTTTATCTCCAAAATGTCAGTGTATTTATTGTAAAATAATTTCAATAAAAAATCAATATAATACGGCTAAAATAGTTACCTAATTTTTTTATTTGTGGTAAAATAATTGTGATTTGAGTTAATTATACGGTCGCGGGTTGCACAAGCAACGTGAGGAAAGTCCGAGCATCGCAGGGCAAGGGTGCCTGTTAACGGCAGGAGAAGGCGACTTCAAGGAAAGTGAACAGAAATATACCGCAGCGGTTTTGCTGTAAGGTTGGAATGGCGAGGTAAGAGCTCACCGTCCCCTCGGTAACGGGGGGAGCCAATTAAACCCCACCCGATGCAAGATTGGGATAAAGGCTGATTTAATTCAAGGGCTGCCCGTCCGTCTTTATCCGTTAATATCGCTAAATCTTACAGGCGACTGTAAGAGTAGATAGATGACCGTACACGACAGAACTCGGCTTACAGATTAATCTCAAATTGTTATAACCCCCTCGGCGTAAATCCGCCGAGGGGGTTTCATCATTTTTTATTGTATTCTTTCAAAATGGTTTTTATCGCGGACTGCATTTCAGGACTTGCCGAATTGTACAGTCCCAAAATACTGTCTCTGTCATCGTGGACGTCGAGGTTCATAACGCCGAAATCGTCCGTGTTGCCTATTATATAGTCAACCGACACGCCGAAAAACATTGACAGCGCTATAAGCTGTTCAATAGAGGGCTGTGTGTTTGAGTTTTCCCAGTTGTTGTAAGTTCCCTGACTTACGTTCAAAGCCTTTGCCATTTCCCGCTGTGAAAGCTCGCGTTCGGTTCTAAGTTCAAATAATCTAATCATAAATCAAGCCTTTTCCTAAATTATTCATATC
>JAIDFD010000023.1 GCA_029054485.1 Clostridia bacterium
AATTCTGACATAAACGCAGGGTGTGCGTATACGTCTCGTGTGGTGGACGAGTCGGGACTTGCACCCGAGTCTTACGGGTTTAGTTTAAGCTTTCTACATACTTATTCCGCCTTTTGTCTTTCTTTGCAAACGCCGACGAACGGGCTTTTGCAAAGGCATACCGCAAAATACGGTTTAACCCGCGCGGTAAGACGGGTTAAAGAGTTTACCGTTTAATTAACGCCGCAATAAACCAACGGTGAATTTACTGCGACGGACAGCTTAAGTTAAGCTGCGCAAGCGAGGCTTGCCGTAGCTCTGGGAGCGCGGAAAGCGACAACTTTGGAATCGTTTGATTCTGCGTTTAAATTTAGGTTCCGTTTTTACAAAGCCGAGCCTTTGGTATGCTTTTCTCATTCTCCGCCCGCAATCGAATCTGAAACTCGCCCGAATGCAGATTAAACGATTGCGTAAAACAACACAATAATTATAACCGCTTACCCCCAAAAAAATCAAGTGTTTAATTTTGTTTTTTATTGACATTTTAAGGCAAATCTTATATAGTTATTCCATATTATGATTTATACGGTGACCTTTAATCCCTCGCTGGATTATTACGTACAAGTAAATAATATAAAAAGCGGAATGGTCAACCGCACCACCGATGAGCGGCTTGCCGTTGGCGGCAAGGGACTGAACGTTTCTCTCGCGCTGAAAAATCTGGGCGATGAAACTCTCGCGCTCGGTTTTGTGGCGGGCTTTACCGGCGAGGCCATCCGCGACAAGGTCACAAGACTGGGCTTGAACCACGACTTCATCGAGGTTGCGGGACAGAGCCGTATAAACGTAAAAATCAAAAGCAATACCGAAACGGACATTAACGGCGTAGGCGCGAAAATTTCGGAAGAGGACGTTGACAAACTTGTAAGAAAACTTAAACGGCTTTTGCGCGAGGGCGACTGGCTTATTGTCTGCGGGAGCGTGCCCGCAACTTTAGACGAAAATACTTACGCCAATCTTTTTAAACAACTTAAAAACAAGCGCGGTATAAATTTCGTTGTGGACGCGTGCGGAAAACTACTCACAAACACACTGCAATACAAGCCCTTTTTAATTAAGCCCAATATTTACGAAATGTGCGAGATTTTCAATCTGACGTCCATTCCCGATTTGGAAGGCATCTATTCCTGCGCGAGAAAGTTACAGGAAATGGGCGCGCGCAACGTAATTATTTCAATGGGCAACGCGGGTGCGGCTATGGTTACGGAAACGAACCAGTCGATGTACGTCCGCGCGGCGCGCGGTCAGCTTGTGAACTCGGTAGGTGCGGGCGACTCAATGATAGCGGGATTTATCCACGAATATTTGCAGTCGGGCAACTACTTCTCCGCACTCAACTACGCAACCGCGGCGGGAAGCGCATGCGCTTTCACCAAAAACCTTGCCACCAAGGAACAAATAGAGTACATCGAGTCACTTATGCTATGACCGAGCTTTTTTTAACCGCAAACAGCAATCTTTACGAAAAGCTTGAAACTCTTTTAAAGACGCGTATATCCTCCCCCTTTAAAATTTTGCGTAACGAAAACGGCAAGCCGTATCTCACCGGCAACCCCCTCTACTTCTCCCTCTCGCACAGCGGAAAGAAAGCGATAATCGCAATTAGCGACTCGCCCTGCGGAGTTGATTTGGAACTGGTCAATGGCAAGAGCCGTAAAGTGGTTTTAAACAGCTTTTCTTATGAGGAACGCGCCGAGATTGAGAGCGAGCGGGATTTTCTGACACACTGGACTGTCCGCGAAAGCTATATAAAAATGCTTGGGCTTACCCTTGCTTCAAAGCTGAAAAATCTGAAATTCATTGGCGGCAAACTCTACGATGACGGCGAAAAAGTTGAATGTGCTTTCTTCCACGGCGGGGACGGGGACTTGGTTTTCTCGCTCTGCGTTGAAGATAAAAACGAAAAACCGCCGATAATCAAAAATATCTGAACCCGACTTTTAATCGGGTTTTTTATTTTATTCTATTGCCTTATTACACGCCTTTTGTTATAATGGAAATATGAAATGTTTTATTATTGCTATGGATAAAGAGGCCGAGCCTTTAATCAAAGCTATGACCGCCGTAAGAGAAAAAACCGTTTGCGGAAAACGCGTGCTTGCGGGTAAGCTTTTCGGCAAAAAGGTCGGCGTTGTAATCTGCGGCGTTGGCAAGGTGAATGCGGCTAGCGCCACTCAGTACGCAATCGACAAACTGGGCGCGGATGAAATTATCAATATCGGCGTTGCCGGCGGACTTAACGACGGCTTGAAGATTGGCGCAATTTACTGCATATCCGAAGCCGTACAGTACGACTTTGATTTAACGCAGTTAAACGGCACCGAGATAGGCACGCTGGACGAGTGCGATAAAAATTACCTGCCATTGAAAGCAAGCGGGTATCCCGAAAAAAGGCTTGCCACGGGAGACAGGTTCAACGACAGCAAGGACGACTTTAAACTTTTGACAAAGGTTTTGAAAGCCGATATCCGCGATATGGAGTGCGGCGCGATTGCGCAGGTATGTATGCACGCGAAAATACCCTGCCGCTCGTTTAAAATAATTTCAGACCTCGCGGGCAGCGGCTCGACCACAGAGCAGTATCTGAAAAACCTTTCAATCTGCTTTGAAACTCTTACAAAAGAATTAAAAAATATTACGGATATAATTTATGGATAAAATACCTTCCTTTTCAAAAAACCACGATACCCTTTCAGTCGGGTTGCACGAATGCGGCACGGCGCACGGCGTTACCACTTGGGATTTGAGGTTTAAAAAGCCGAACGCGGGCGACTACGTTTCCCCTAAGGCAAGCCACACGATAGAGCATATTATCGCAACCCTTTTGAGAAACTCCGACAAAAAGGACAATATAATTTACTTCGGTCCCATGGGTTGCAGAACGGGCTTTTACCTACTTACCGTAAACTTAAACTATGCGGAAGTTTTAAAGCTGTTAAAAGAAAGCTTTGCGCTTGCACAGACTATTACGGAAGTCCCCGGCAACAAGCGCGAGGAATGTGGAAACTACCTTGAACACGACCTTGCGGACGCGATATGCGAATGTAAAAAATATTTGGAGATATTAAACAGCTTATGAAAGAATTAGGCGGCGGCTGGGACGAACTTCTCGCTCCCCTATTTGCCGATGCACAGTACAAAAAGATACGCGAATTTTTATTGAAGGAATACTCCGAGCGGGTAATTTACCCCAGTATGTACGATTTGTACAACTGCTTCCGTTACACACCTTTAAGTGATGTTAAGGCGGTAATTTTGGGTCAGGACCCATACCACGAACCCAATCAGGCGCACGGGCTTTGCTTTTCGGTTAAAGAGGGCGTTGCCCTTCCCCCTTCGCTGCAAAATATTTATAAAGAAATTGAAAGCGATTTGGGGATAAAGGAACCCCGTTGCGGCGATTTGACCAAGTGGGCGAAAGAGGGCGTTCTGCTTTTGAACACCACGCTGACGGTAAGGGAGCACGCGGCAAACTCGCACCAGAACTGCGGTTGGGCGTGGTTTACGGATAACGTAATTAAGCTCGTTTCGGACAATACCCAAAACACAGTATTTATTCTCTGGGGCGGAAACGCACGCAGTAAAGTAAGGCTTATTGACCAAAACAAGCACCTTATTCTGCAATGCGCACACCCCTCGCCCCTTTCGGCTTACAACGGATTTTTCGGCTGTAAGCACTTTTCAAAGGCGAACGAATATCTTGCCGCACACGGCAAAAAAACTATTGACTGGGATTTGAATAAATGAAATATGTAGTTGTCTTAGGCGATGGTATGTCGGGCTGGAAAATACCCTCGCTTGATAATAAAACCTGTATCGAAGCGGCGAAAACGCCCGCACTCGACAAAATGGCGCCCCTTTCCGAAATAGGGCTTTGCAAGACCGTGCCCGACCGCTTTAAACCGGGAAGCGACATTGCCAATATGTCCGTTTTAGGCTTTGACACCGAACGCTTTTTTACGGGGCGCTCCCCGCTGGAAGCGGTTGCAATGGGGATTGAACTGAAAGATACGGACGTAACCCTACGCTGTAACTTCGTAACCCTTTCCGATGAGGAAAAGTTTGAAGATAAAACCATGCTGGACTACTCCGCGGGGGATATCACTACTGCCGAAGCGCAACAGCTTTTAGACGATTTAAAAATTTTGCTTGACGAAAATCACACTCTTTACACGGGTGTTTCTTACAAGCACTGTCTGGTCGTAAACAACGGCGTTACGGGACACGATTTGACCCCGCCCCACGATATTTCGGATAAGCAGATAAAAGACTACCTTCCAAAAGGTCCGTTTGCTAAAACTTATCTTGAAATGATGAAAAAGAGCTTTGAAATTCTCAAAGACCACCCCGTAAATCTCAAAAGAATAAGCGAGGGCAAAAATCCCGCAAACAGCATATGGCTTTGGGGCGAGGGTACGAAACCCGCGCTTGAAAACTTTGAAAAACTGCGCGGAGCCAAGGGCGGTATAATTTCCGCGGTTGACCTTGTAAAGGGTCTCGGAATTTGCGCGGGACTGAAAGTTATCGAAGTTCCAGATATTACCGCAAACTACAAGACTAACTTTTCGGGCAAAGCAAAAGCCGCGGCTGAAGCGCTCATTTTTGGCGGACTGGACTTTGTTTACGTCCATATAGACGCCGCGGACGAGTGCGCGCACCACGGCGACGTTGGGCACAAAGTCTATTCTATAGAACAAATCGACGGCGTTGTAAAAACCATTTCAGACAGATTGACGGCGGCGGGCGAGGATTTTGCAATGCTGGTCTGCCCCGACCACCCCACACCCTGCGCGTTAAAGACGCACACCTCCGAGCCGATACCCTATCTTTTGTACACGAACGTAAAAAACCTTTCAAACGGCGCAAGCCGGTACAGCGAAAGCGAAGCCGAAAAAACGGGGCTTTATATCCCCGAAGGACACAAGCTTATTGACAGGCTTTTTTCAATTAAATAATACTTACGCGGCGCGATTTTTAATCGCGCCGCGTTTTTTTAATTTGCCTTTAAAGATTTCTTCTTTTTTTTGTAAGCGTCTGTCGCCTTGTCAATCATTGTCTTGTTCGCGGGCTGGGGCGTGCAGTATCCGCGCGACTGCATCTGCGAAAATATGCAGTACTGGTTTTCAGCTACGCCTAAAAGGTTTTCCGAAAAATTCTTTCTCACCGCTTTGGTGCTGCCCTCATACAGCGCTGTCGTGTACAGCGTCATAAGGTGTTTTTCCGCATCGAGCATATCGGTTAAGGTATCCTGTTCGTTCAATGTGCAATCCATTTTCGTAAGTTTCATTTTAACCTCCTATCAGCTGTAAAAGCGCGTTATAGCGCGATTCGTGTTCGTCTGCGATTTTAGTGAGCGTGGCGCACAAATCCACGTCCGTAAGGGTTTTTGAATACGCCCTCGCCTTTTTGCAGATAAGCGCTTCCTCAGTCAGTGCGTCGGAAATAAGTCCTAATTCCTTTGCCGTAATTTCAGCCATAAATTTACCTCCTTATCCTGTTATTGCCAAGGCTTATATAATTTAAACTTTTTTATCCGTTTGACAGCCATTTTGTATTATGCTAAAATATAAAAGCGGACATTTCCGCAACAACGGAAGAAGAATATGAAAACAATAGCTTTGACCGGAACTACCGGCGCGATGGGCGGCGAGGTGCTTTTACACCTTTTGCAGTCCGATGAAAATTTTTCAGTTAAATGTATACTCTTCGACGAGGAAAAAAAGCTTCCCTCGTTCGTTAAAAAAACCTTTAAAAAATACCGCTCGCGCATACAGGCGTTCAAGGGCAGTATTGCAAGATACGAGGACTGCGTGAAACTTATAGACGGCGCGGATTACGTTATTAACTGCGCTTCTAAAATTCCGCCCAAGTCCGACCACGACCCCGAGGGTACCTATTTAAGCAACTTTATAGGCACCAAAAACCTTGTCGACGCGGTAAAAGCGAGCGGCAGACAAATCGGCTTTGTGCATATTGCAACCGTTGCTATGTACGGCGACAGAAGCTATCCCAACTGCTGGATTCGCGTGGGCGACCCGATAATTTCAAGCGACTACGACTGCTACTCTCTCTATAAGCTGAAAGCGGAGCGCTACCTTTTAGAGAGCGGGCTTGAAAAATTTGTAAGCCTCAGACAGACGGCGGTTTTGCACAAGTATATGTTTGCGAACAATCTCAAAGACGGGCTTATGTTCCACACAACGTGGAACGGCACGCTTGAATGGGTGACCGACCGCGACAGCGGCAGACTCTGCCAAAACCTTGTAGAGCGCGATACGCGCGGCGAGCTTGACGGTTTCTGGAACAAAATTTACAACATCGGCGGCGGCGAAGAGTGCCGCGTTACGGGTTATGAAACCTTTGACCAGTGTTTCAGGCTTGCAGGCTCTAAAACCAAAAAGATTTTTAACCCGAACTGGAACATAACCCGCAACTTCCACGGCGGCTGGTTTTACGACAGCGACGAGCTTGAAAACCTGCTCGGATTCCGCAGTGAAACCAACAAGGATTTCTGGCGCAGAATGAGCAAAAAATACAGCTACTTCAAACTTGGCGGGGTAGTCCCCTCCCCTATGCTGTCAAAGCTCGCGATACAGCGGCTTTTCAAAAACACCAACTCGCCTATGTACTGGCTTAAACACGGCAAAGAGGGCAGAGTCAAAGCCTTTTTCGGCGGACGTGAGCAGTATGACAAACTCCCCTCTAAGTGGGAAAACTTCCCCCTTTTATGCGAAGGCAAGCTGAAAGACGGAAGTGAAATAAACTACGAAGAATACAAAGACATTAAAAACGCAAAGCCCTACCTTTTGGACCACGGCTACGATGAGAGCAAACCGCTTGTAAAACTGGAATTTTCCGACCTTGAAAAAGCGGCGCAGTTCCGCGGCGGCAGTTGTCTTGAAAAGAACTATAAGGCGGGCGAAATTTATAAAAAAATCGACTGGCAATGCAGAGAGGGACACACCTTTTCCTCTTCTCCCTACACCGTTTTAAAGGGCGGCTACTGGTGCCCGCACTGTTGCGAGCCCAAGCCGTGGCAGTACGGAAAGCTCGCCGATATTCCTTTCTACGGACAGGTTTATTTTGCAACACACGACAAAAACGAAATCTCAGACGTCTACCCTCTGACGGATAACGAGGACGACTTTTTGATTGAAAAATGAAAGTAATACTATACGTTTTTTCAGGCACGGGCAACACGTTGAAGGTTGCCGCGCTGTACAAAAAATATATGAACGCGGACGTAACCGTTTACCGCATATCGGAAAAGAGCGGAAAGTTTCCCTCGCCCGAAGAGTTTGACCTTGTGGGCGTAGGCTATCCCATTCACGCCTTTTCCGCGCCCGAACCCGTAATCAACTTCTGCAAAAAGCTTCCCCGCGTTGCTTACCGCAGAGCGTTCGTTTTCAAGACCTCGGGCGAGGGGCTGCACCTCAACGACGGCTCATCGCAAAAGTGCATAAAAATTTTGCAAAAAAAGGGTTACGACGTTACGCTTGAAAGGCACGTTGTCATGCCTTACAATATGATTTACCGCCACTCGGACGCTATGGCGAAGCAGATGTGGATTTACGCGAAAGCGTTTGCTAAGCTCAACTGCCTCGACCTTGAAAAACATAAGCACGAAAAGGTGAAACAGCCCTTTTACAAGACGTTTTATATCCCTGCGTTAAACTGGGTTGAAAGTAAGTTTGCACACCTGCACGGTCCCATGTTCAAGGTTGATACGAATAAGTGTATCGACTGCGGCAAGTGCGCCTCCGTCTGTCCAGCGAACAACATTCAAAAGACGAACGGCAAGTACAAATTCGGGCATAAATGCGTGCTTTGTATGGGTTGTTCGTTCGGCTGTCCCATGGACGCAATTCACGTCGGGGTTTTCAAGTACTGGAAGGTGAACGGCAGTTACCGCCTCGAAGAGCTTGTAAAGGACGACAGCGTCTTGTTTCCGCTTGTGCCGAACAACGCAAAGGGAATTTACAGGCTGTACAAAAAATACTACCGCGAAGTCGACGAAATGCTCAAAGAGGGCGACGTTGATTTGAACGCTTACGTTTAAAAAAATGCGCAGCTTAAATTTAAGTTGCGCTTAAATCTTACTTAGAATTAACAAGCCCGTTTTGGCATATAATTTTTATAAACTATGAAAGCAAAACAATTTTTCAAAAACTTCGGAATAGGGGCGGCGATTGGCGTATCCATCATAACCCCCGGCGTCAGCGGCGGAACAATCGCCGTGCTTTTTAAGGTCTACGACCAAATCATAGACGCCGTAAGCAACTTGCGCCGCGAGTTTAAAAAGAATATCATCTTCCTCTTGCCCCTCATACTCGGTGCAATCTGCGGGCTTGCCGCGCTGTATTTCCCCTTGAAACTCGCGCTCGAAGTTGCGCCCCTTCCCACTGTTTTGCTGTTTACCGGGCTTATGATAGGGTCATTTCCCAAAATTTTTAAAGACGCGCACAAAAACGGAATTAAAAAGATTGACTCGGTCGCGATTATTTTACCGCTCGCGCTGGTTGTTGGGATTTGTTTTATCCCCGGCCTCGGAAAAGCAGATCTGACGACTTCTATGCCGGTTTACGGCTATTTTCTTCTGTTTTTAATCGGCGCGCTGGCATCCTGCGCACTGGTAATCCCCGGAATAAGCGGCTCGATGCTGCTCTTGATTTTAGGCTATTACGACTCGATTTTAGAAACGGTTTCCGCGCTGAAAACTTCGGCGGGACACTCGGTTTTAGTGCTTGCGATTGTCGCTATCGGAATTTTGGTGGGTTTTTTCAGCATAGCAAAACTAATGAAGCTGGTTCTTGCGAAGTTCCCCCGCGCGACATACTGGGCGAGTATCGGATTTATTATAGGCTCGATTCCCGCGCCGTTTATAACTTTCGGCACAAATTTTCCCGAAGCTCCCGCTATT
>JAIDFD010000230.1 GCA_029054485.1 Clostridia bacterium
GTGCAGAAAAAGAGCATTATTAAAGTAAACAGACTGATTTTTTTAGCCTGCTGTGCCTTTAAACTATAAAGTGCGCACCCCCCCCCCTATGCGGGTTTTGTTCACTCTTTTATCCATAAAAGTTTCTCCTACTAATATATTAGTTTTTAGGTATGCGTATTATATCATATGAATTTGTAATTTTCAAGAGTTTTCGACAATTTTTTAAAACTTGTGGTCGGGCGAGCGCCCAACCACAACATATTGTGGTTATAGGACGAAATTAAGACTTCAACGGACGGAATTTTTTGAATTTGGGTAGCTTGATGCGCACCAGAAATCCCGACGAAAAGACTACCGCGCTGACAAGCCACCCGATTGCCTGCGCCCAAATCGGATAGCCGGCGTATCTTCCGCCCTCGACAAAAATCAGGTGGTAAATCCCCCAGCCCGTCAAAAATATCAGCACCGCGGGACATAAAAATTTAATTGAAAGGGTGAAAAACCTTTCGGGCATTTTCAGTCTGCGCGTAAAGCGGTTAATCTCTTCAACCAAATGCGCGCCCTTTGCGCCCCTGCCTAAAATTATGCACTCGGCGATTCCCAAAATCAGGATATTGAAGTAATTAGCAAAGTGGTCGCACACGTCCAAAACGGTTGCGGCAAGCGGAGTTGAAAACACAAGGCACACCGCCCCGCCGATACACACGATTATCGCCGCAAGTTTCTTTTTGGGAATTTTTAATTTTTCGGAAAGGGGGTTTGCCGCTGCCTCGAGCATTGAAACGGACGACTGCGCCGCCATCATAGCAAGCGAAAAATAGAATAAAAGCCCCACCGCCGCGTTAAGCGCGGTGTTCCCGCCGAACGCAAGCGTTATCGCCACGGGATAGACCACGAACGCCGTAACTATGCCCGACTGCGAAAGATCGTTTTGAAGTCCGCAACCGTATAGGGTTGTGAACAGCACCACGGACGAGAGGACGGAAACGAAAAAATCTGCGGCGGCGATTATCAGGCTGTCGCGGAAAATATTAGTGCCGTCCGGCAGATACCCGCCGTACGCGGGCATAATCCCAACGAGAATGGACAGCGAAAAAAAGACCTGCCCAAGCGCATTCAGCCAAAGCTCGGCATTGCCGAGGGCGGCAAAGTCTGGAACAAAAAGCTTTTTTAACGCTTCGCCGCTGTTGGAGTACATTATCCCCCGCCCCGCCATAAACAGCAAAAGGACGATTGGAATTATTACGGTGAATTTGGCGGTTTTCGAAAGGGTGTCAGCCCCGCCGCGCAGACAGAAAAACATTACTATCCAAGCCGCGATAATGCTTGCGGCAACCAGCGGCGAAATTCCCTTGCCCATAACCTCGGTAAAAAAATAACCGCCGATTTCGTCCTTGCCCATAGCCTGCGACTGCGCGCAGAGGGGCACTATTTTTACGACCATTGCAATAATCCAGCCCAAAAGCCCCGCATAAATTATTGCGACTATCAGCGAATTTGTACAGGAAGCCCAACCGACGGGCTCGGCTTTTTTATTTAGGCTCGCCATGCACTTGGGCGCGCCGCCGCGTATCTTTCTGCCAAGCGCGATTTCTGCGTTGAGAATGGGCACGCCCATAACCACGAGCGCGACAAAATAAATGAGTAAAAACGTACCGCCGCCGTACTTGGCGCACAGCCCCGGAAACCGAAGAGCGTTGCCCAGCCCGACCGCCGCGCCCACGCTCGCCAAAATGAACCCGCTGCGCGATTTGAATTTTTCCTGCGCCATAGTTATAAATATATTTTCGGCTTTAAATAATTATACCGCCCCGCGCTAATGCGCGGGGCGGTTAAAAATTTTTAAGTTGTTAAGCAACGGATTTGCTTGCACGCTTAGCGCGCTGTTTATCAAGCACGATACTTGCGATTATGCCGCCGAGCATTAAAACGCTGAGCGCGATAACCGTGATAGGCACGCCGTAACTGCGCGAAACGCTGGACTCGCTTACCTCTGAATTAAACATATTCGCCGCGGCAAACGAGCCGAGGAAATACAGCACCGAAAGCACCGCCGTTGCAATAGCCGCCCCAAGCGGTTTTTTGCCCGAACCCGAGCCAACGCGCACTGAGGTTGAGACAATCATACACACGGTAAGGATAAGCATAACAGTCTGCACCGCAAACGCGCAAATTCCAAAGCACATCACGCCGCCGCAGTTGGTGCCGTCCTGTATAATCAGCGAGGAGTGCAAAACCATCTGCATTAAGCTCAGAGAATAACTTTCGTATGCAGTTGAAAATCTGCAAACGGTCAAAGTCAGTAAAATCGCCGCCGCGACTCCTACTACGCCCGTTCCGAGCGCAACCGAGCTGTTGATAATCTCGTTTTTGTCGGTAAAATCCGTAAGACGGGAAACCACGCGGCATGCGTAATATCCGCCGAATGCAACGCCGCCGATAATAAGTGCGGCAAGGGTCACGTTGTTGAAATACACCGTTGATTTCACACTTTCGAGCGTGCTTGAAGGAACAGCTTTCAGCGCGTAGAACAACGCCGCGAAAATCGCGTATGAAATAAAGGTCTTTAACGCGGGCTTGACAAAGTCTGCCTTTGCGTTTTTGTAGGCGTACTGCCTGACTGCCGAAATTACCGTCATTATCGTGAACACAAAGTTACAGATAAGCGCGGCGAGCGCTATCAGCGTGCCGAAAATATAGGGCATATACAGCGCGAACGACTGCGTATCGCCGAGGTTGTTGCTTACGATAATTCTGTCAAGATTTTCGTACACTTTGCCGAAGTAGTCAAGCATAAATACTTCGGTCTGACTGTCCGAAGTCACCGCAATGCCTATGCAGAAAGTAAAGACAAAACCGACCAGCGCGGCAAGACCCGCAAGGCAGATTTTTGTAATTTCAATCGCCTTTTTCCATTTTGCACTGTGAAGAACAAGCTCCTTTGTCTGTCCTTCGCTCTTTTGCTCGGACGTCTCTTCGGGCGGGGTAGCCTCTTCGCTTTCCTCCGTCTTTTCGCTCTCTTCACCCTCTTCGCTCTGTTCGGAACTCTCGGGGTTTTCCGCGGAATTTTCTTCGGGTTCGGCAACCTCTTCGGGTGCTTCCGCCTTTTCTTCCTTTTCTTCCGCCGCTTCAAGCTCTTCCAAAACTTCGGGCTCTACTCTCTTACCGCATTTACCGCAAAAAATTCCGTCCTCGGGTAAAAGCGCTTTGCAGGAGGGGCAGGGCTTTTTTCCGTCAAGCCGCTTGCCGCAATAGAAACAATAAACCGCGTCATCTTCCAACTCTCTTCCGCAAAATTTACATTCCATAATTTTTTCTCCTGAACACATATTAACAGAGTTTAAAATTTTTGTCAATCACAAACGGGGGTCAACTCTCCGCCCCGAACAGTCCGCCTTTTGGTAATTTCTACCTTTATTATATTCACAAGATAAGGCAATATTAAACGCCGCCCGCGCCTATTGG
>JAIDFD010000231.1 GCA_029054485.1 Clostridia bacterium
GGCCTATGTGGCAGGAAACGCTTAGCGAAAGGGGGTCTACAAACTTTATCGTATTGTTGGGGAAAACTTCCTGAAGTTCGGCTTTGAATTTTTCCGCCTCGGCAAAGTTTTCGGTATGCGCAATGGCAAGTGCCATTTTGCCCGCCTCGTTTTCCGACTTAAACCTTGTTTCAAGGTCTTTCTTAATTGCGTCAATCATAGTCTTTTTCGCAGCCGAAAGTTTAGTTACCTTTGCATACTGGTCAAGTTTGAAGCCTTGAATCTGCAAAACGGGCTTTATGTGGAACAGCGTTCCGATTGCGGCAACGGCGGGGGTAAGTCTGCCGCCCTTTTTAAGATATTTTAGTGTGTCTACCATAATATAAATACTTGCCGTCATTTTTGTGTCGAGTAACCATTTTACAATCTCTTTGGCGGTTTTGCCCTCTTTCGCAAGCTTTAAAGCATCGAGAACGCTTTGTCTTTGCGTGATGGAAATTCTTTGATTGTCGACTACGTAAACCTTATCTTTATATTTTTCTTCCGTTTCAGCGTAGTGTTGAAGGGTGTGGCAGGTCTCCGAAAGTCCGCTTGACATAGGAATGTAAACTACTTCGTCAGCGGTTTCAAGCGCTTTGTCCCAAAGCTCGCCCACGTTAATGGGGTTGGGTTGAGAAGTTGAAACCTGCGCATCAGCTTTCAGTTTTTCATAAAACTGCTCCTGCGAAAGGGTTAAATCCTCAAAATATTCCTCTGCATCGATAAGTACGGGCATAGGAACAACGTAAATTCCAAGTTCCTTCGCCTCGTTTTGAGTTATGCCGCTGTTGCTGTCGGTCATAATTGCTGTTTTCATAAGTTGTCTCCTTGAAAAGTTGTTAAGCTACTAAAATTATATAATAAATGGTTGTTTTAAGTCAATAATTTTTCACCGATACACAATATATTGTGGTTGAAATTGGCAGTGACCACAATTTTAAAAAAAATGTCAAAAACTCTTGTAATTTAAAAATTGCTGTGTTATAATTGCGATACCACAATTATAAACAATTTCATAAGGAGAATAACAGCCACAATTTAATAAAAATTTCCATACTGTTATGGTAATATCCAACTGGCGTTGGGTATTCCTTAACAATTTAATAACCATAATTGTATGGATTATACCGATTTTATTATTT
>JAIDFD010000232.1 GCA_029054485.1 Clostridia bacterium
ACTTTATACCCCTGCTCCGCGATAAATTTTGAAACGGTTGATTTGCCGCTGCCTATTCCGCCCGTTATCGCTATTTTAAGACTATTTTGCGTCATACCAGTTCTTTCCTGAATGAACTTCCACGGTAAGCGGTACTTTCAATTTTACCGCATTTTCCATTTCGTATTTCAAAATTTCAGCCGCCTTTTCAGCTTCGTTTTCAGGGCAATCAAGGACAAGTTCGTCATGCACCTGCAAAATCAACTTAGCCTTCAGACCATGCTTTATAAGGCTGTTATATACGTTAATCATAGCGATTTTAATTATATCCGCGCTCGACCCCTGCAAAGGCATATTCATTGCTGCTCGTTCGCCAAACTGACGAAGATTGTAATTTGAAGAATTGATTTCAGAAATAACGCGCTTTCTGCCTGTAAGAGTTGAAACATATCCGTTTTCTTTTGCAAAAGCAACGCTTGAATTCATATAGTCCTTTACCGCACTGTAAGTGGCAAAATATTTTTCGATATAGCCGCGCGCGGTTTCGAGCGGAATGTCCAGATTGCGCGAAAGACCAAAGTCGCTCATCCCGTAAATTATACCGAAATTCACAGCTTTAGCCTCGCGCCGCATTTTAGATGTTACTTCTTCCATCGGCACGTCGAACACCTGCGCCGCCGTTACAGTATGAATATCAATTCCCTTTTCATACGCATCAATCAACTCCTTACAGCCTGAAAAATGCGCCAAAAGTCTTAACTCGATTTGAGAATAATCGGCATCGATAAAAATATTTCCTTCACGCGGAACAAACAGCTTTCTCAACTCCCTTCCCTCATTTTCGCGAATGGGGATATTCTGCAAATTAGGGTTGGCGCTTGAAAGTCTGCCGGTTGCCGTTGTGTTCTGATTATAGGTCGTATGAACAAGTCCTGTCTTTTTGTCTATCAGCGGCTTAAAACCTTCGAGATAAGTCGAGTAAAGCTTCTGGTACAATCTGTATTTAAGTATATAGCCAATTACAGGCGACTCGCCATCTAATTTTTCAAGAACTTCCGCACTGGTTGAAAATTTGCCTGTTTTCTTTTTTTTGACTGCCGTAAGCCCCAGTTTTTCATAGAGAATCTGCCCCAACTGCGCGGGGGAATTCAAATTAAATTCACAACCGCACAGGTCAAAAATTTTCTGCTTATAATCGTTTACAAGTTGCTCGTACCTTTTAGACATTTCGTCCAGAATATCGCAACTTATAACAACGCCTGCTGTTTCCATATCGTAAAGGATATTCAAA